>CALCOW010000511.1 GCA_937899935.1 uncultured Phycisphaerae bacterium | reverse complement strand
ACTGTGCCTTCATTGCGGCCATGACCTCTTCAGGAGGCCGGCGACCATCAGGTTTTTCCAGCGGGTTACCTGGAATCAACCAAGCTAAGCTGAAGGTTAAGGTGTAGATCACCAAGAGAATGAGTGGCAATTGGCAGAGGCGACGAATGATCATACCGGTCATTGGTCAATCTCCATGCGCCACAGGTACTGGGCAAGGCGTGGGTGTCGAGATAGACCCTTGAGTGTGCCTGGTTCATACATGTACACCTGTACAAGATTGCAGATCGGCACCATCGGCAACTCTTCGGTAAACAGTTTCTCTTCACAAGCAGCTAACAAAGCCATGCGCTTTACTGGATCTCGCTCACTCGCCGCCGCATCGAGCATGGCGTCGATTTCAGGGCTGGCAAATTTACGGTCGTTGTTGCCATCGGTTGAGCGACAAAGGTCAAGGAACGTGGTGGGATCACCATAGTCACCGTACCAACGACCCCGTGCAATCATGAAGTTGCCAGTGAACAGATCATTGCGATAAAACTTATTATCAGTACCGCGCAGCTCGATGGGTACACCGAGCTCTCGTTGCCACTGGTCGCGCAGCTCAAGGGCAATCCACTTGTACCGATCAGTGTTAGTGGTCCACAGTAAATCCACAACAGGAAAGGGCTCACCAGCTTCATTTTCAATGACACCATCACCATCACGGTCTTCCCACCCAGCGGCAGCAAGCTCGGCGCGAGCACGCTGGGGATCGTGAGGCAGACCAGTTGGATTGTCATAGCCGGGGATCGAACCAGGTGGAATAAGTGTGGTCACCGTTGGCTCGTTGAGCCGAGTGACCTTTGATGTGATGGCCTTTTTATCAACAGCCATCGCAAAAGCGCGGCGCACCGCTGCATCTGCGAATGGATTGGGGTTTCCATCAACCAATGTTGGGCGGCAGTTGAAGCTCCAGAAGTCAGTTCCGAACGTTGGAAACACATGAATGTTGCGGCGCTCACCATCTTGTGGCTCAGGCATTTGCCCCAGCGCTTGATCAAGAGAAGCGCCATCTTCCATCAAGGCTTTGATTTCTTCAGCATAGCGATCTTCATAGGCCAGCTTCTCAGCAAGCATGTCTGCTTGATATTCGGCATTGACATCACTGAGCCAATCAAGTGTGCCCGACTCAAAAGCGAGCACAGCAGTGTTCGTATCTTCGATGGTGAGCGCTTGAACACTATCTGCGTGCGCCATTTCTGGTGTGTGATAATGGGGGTTCCGTTCCAAACGCATATCACGCTTATAACGCCACTGATCGAGGCAGTAAGGCCCATTGGCCACATGAAATTCGGGGCGCGCCCAATCATGTTTCTGTTGAAGTCGCCCAGTGACCGAATCGATATCAAGCCAGCGCCGATCTTCAAATGCTGGTAGATCAATGTTGTGCCAACCGACTTCGGCAATCTGTTGTTTTTGCTGTGGGGTCATTTTCCAACCCTCAACAGTGGGACGATGTACGGGATTGCAGACACCAAAAGCGATCAAATCAAGAAAGTATGGAATAGGTTGTTCGAGAGTGACGATCAGGGTGTGATCATCTGGTGCCTGAAGACCAACAGTGTCTACAAAGTGCTGAGTAGCCTCTTGCAACATCCAACCAATCTCAGCCTGCCGCTTCTCATCATCTCGAAGAGATTCAACAAGAGCTTGCAGATTTGAGCTTTGAGAAAGTTGTGTTGTCAGTCGCTCAGGCTGGTTGGTCTCAGCTGCTTCTTTAAGTCGATTGAGTTCCTCCTCAATGGAAGCTCTTTGTTGGGCATCACCGAGCCAAGCAACCTCTTGAGAAATTTGTGGTTCCAGTCTTGCAATTAGTTGCTCGGTTGCTTTTTGTTGTTCGTCATCAGCCTGTTCTTGAAAGGGGTCGGCCATTAATCCTGCAAGTTGATCATTACGCCAGTGCCAATAGTCACCAGCTCCGCGGATGCCAAAAAGCATGTTCGAATAATCTGCCGAAGTGTCTGGTAGGAGCAGGCGACGCCATGCATAGATGAAGTCGTGTGCCGTGACTGGATCACCATTGCTCCACTTGGCATCTTCTCTCAGATGGAATGTATAAGTGCGCTGATCGTCGCTGACTTCCCAAGAATCAGCGGCAGCAGGGATGATCGTGAAGTCATCGTTGTTCCAGCGGACCAGACCTTCGTAAAGCGCATAGCCAATCCGGAAGTCCTGTGTCCAACTCATGCGCTGTGGATCGAGCGTAAAGACATCGCCACGATTGACAAACACCAGGTCGGCCTCGCCCGGGGTGTCATCGAGCCAGATGCTCACAACGAGCAAGGCGATGATCACGGCAAAAGGAAGAAGTATGCGGGCCACGTTGAAAGTCTAGCAGGGTGGTGAAAAGTAGGTTTTTTGATCCATAAAGCGCATCGGTCAAAAAAGGCCGTTGACCATGACCTTTTGTGGCCCAGGCCGGCCGGCCGCATCGCAGGTTGGAGTACTGAGGCGGTAGATTCAATGGCGCCTACCCATCACCCTGATCATCCTATTTAACGGAACAGACCAATGAAATTCAATAGCCTTCTTACATCTGCAATCCCAGTGCTCGTACTTGCCGCCACAGCAGTTGCTGCTGGCCAAGGTGGGCTCACTACTCCAATTTCCGAGTCCGACACCCTTGGCTCGAGTGGCCCCGCCTCAAATACGGTGGTGCCTGACGCCGCGTGGTGGCAGTCCTTTGTGTGGCTTCATTGCGATGGTCTGGTTGAGGCAGGTGACGTACTAGCCGCCCTCGAATCAACCGACCCTTTTATGCCATCTCAACAAATGCAACAGCGGGCCGGGCTAGCACTGCTCGCTGCCGCAGGCAATATGCAGTTTACGGCTGACGAAATCGACCTTTTGATCGAACAAGGCCTAGAGCAGGGCTACAACGTCGGACAGGGTTCACAGGTTCTCTATCACCAACTAGCGGCCTCACTTGAGGCGGCTGGGCAGGGCTTGGTTACGGACAATCTCGCGTTGACCTCTGCAGCGCTTGCAGACTTCCAAGAGCAGCTTGAACAGGTGCTTCGGTA
>CALCOW010000510.1 GCA_937899935.1 uncultured Phycisphaerae bacterium | reverse complement strand
CAGTACTGGCTTTATTCTGGCTACTACAGCAACCAGATTTCGCGGCTTCTTCAGTGCTGGCTTTGTTGGTGCTCATACAGCTTGAAGCGCAATCTGAGGCAGTCGTTTCTTCAGTGCTGACTTTATTGCCGCTTTGGCAACATTCAGTCTTGCTAGCGCTGCAGCTATTTGTGCTGGCTGTGGGTGAGTTAGTTGAAACCTTGGTACGAGCTGTTGTGTTGGTGTTTTGAGGATTCTGGCACCCAACAGCAAAAGCTGCGACCAAAGCGGCAGCAACAAAGACATTGGTGGCAAGCTTTGTACGGATGGTCATTTTGTTCGTCTCCTGTCCCCGAGTTATTCTCGTGGGTCCTGTGTTGTTCAGATCGACATGACAGTTGTTTTTGATCTGAGTCTTATGTTTCCAGTTATTGATCCGTTATTAGATCATCTCCGAATCTTGCGATGCTGATCGCTTATTAACTCTTGTCTAATTTGCAACAGCCGGGTGATCCCTTGGCGAGCAAACATTTATCACATGTTGATTGTCCAGGTTTGCAGCAATTCTCATGGCCTTTAAATTGCCCACATGACGAGCACAATATAATAATCTTTTCTGAGCCTTTGGTTACTTTGCAACAGCCGGGTGATCCCTTCTGTAGTCCACAGCCGCACTTTGGCATGTCAGCTCGGCAGCAAACCTGAACGCCCTCGATTTGACCGCAATCCGTACACAACACGAGGGTTGATGTTTTGACCTGGCCCTGGGCACGAGAAGAGGTAGCCACACTCGTGTCTGCGGCACAGCAAACCGGCGTTTCGGTCGAAACTTTTGACGACGTGACCTGGCCATTACTGGCTTGGTTTTGGCAACCAGCAGCAAGCATCCCCAATAGGGCGAGAATCAAGATTCCTGCGGTTGTCGTCTTTTGGCCATTCATGGATGAGGATCCAACTATAGGAGGCTGGTTCGCGGACTTTCTACCCTCGACAATACTTTAGTCTAGCAAGATCGCAAATCTAAAACCTCATTCTTGATACCTCTAGTGGGCTTTTGGGCCCTCAGTGGGGTCTGAAGCCATATTGGCGACCCAGATCACCTCACTTTCTGCCAATTTGTGTCGAATCCTGGCCTCAAGGGAGACCAGCGATCGCAGATCTATTTGTGACGGAATAGAAGCAAGTCACCAAATTTTCACGGGCCAACGACTCTACCTGGGCTTTAGATAAGGTTCATAACAATGCAACATCACAGAATCGCCAGCGGCCTTCTGGCGGCCGTCAGCTTTGCTTATTGCCTCGCTGGTTGTGACGGGGTTCATCCACCGCATATCAGTAGTTCGACCTCAGAGAATTGCGGCCACAGGTATGTGGTATCAGCTGGTCAGCATCGGAGTGGTTCAAATCGCGCTTTCAAATCAGATCGAAGAACCTGTCTTTCTGTTGAGGACCTGCCGTCTCTATCATCAGTTGCTGAACGCAAAGCGTGCATTCCGAATCAACAAATAGAAATAGCCAGCAACCAGACTGGCTAAGGCGATATCATGCTGGGATGCGTGGACCTATCGCTCTTGGCACTCTGATCACTGTTTTTGTTGCATGTTTGCCACTGCATGCATCAGCAGCTGATGTGATTGAACCCGGTGACCGAATTGTAGTTCTCGGCAATACCTTTGCTGAGCGCATGGGGCATTACGGATATCTGGAGACCATGCTGCAGACGGCAAGGCCAGAGGACGGCGTCTCACTTCGAAACATGGGATGGAGTGGCGATGAATTGACGCTCCAGCCTCGACCGCTGAACTTTGGGACTATGGCTGAGCATCTCAAAGCCAACAACACAGATGTCATTATCGCATGCTTTGGCATGAACGAGTCATTTCAAGGTGCCGATGGATTGCCTTCTTTTGAACGCGATCTGGCAGCGTACATCGACACCCATCAGTCGCAACAATACAACGCAGAGAGCCCGCCTCGACTGGTTCTCGTTTCACCAATTGCACACGAAGATCTTGGTGACCCATTACCAGACCCGACGGCGCACAATAAAGATCTCGCCGCCTATACAGCAGTCATGAAGAAGGTCGCTCAGGCAAAAGGTGTTCTCTTTGTCGATCTGTATTCGCCGACCAAAGAGCAGATGGGCCAACCGAGCAGTGGGCCACTGACGATCAACGGCATTCACCTCAATGATGAGGGCTATCGTTTTGCCAGCCAGCACCTCGCATTAGGATTGGGGCTTCTTCCAGCCACCGCAATGCCATCAAGCAACTGGAACTTAGATGCACAATCAGAGGCACTGCGGAAGTCCATTGTTCACAAGAACCGGCAGTTCTTTTATCGTTGGCGGCCCGTCAATACGGAATACGTTTACGGTCGTCGCAAGGCACCTTTTGGGGTCGAGTCTTTTCCCCCAGAGATGAAGAAGCAAGACGATCTGATTGTTGAAGCAGAAAAGTCGATCTGGGCGATGCCGAAGACGGACCTTCATCACATGTTGATCGAAGGCAGTAGTCAGGAAGCACCATGAATCATCTCCCACTGCTTAGTCTCGGAGCTATTCAATGGTCATTCTTGCTGCTCGTATTCACGACGATGAGTCTTTATGCCGGTGATCCAAACGTTGTAGAAGAGCCGGTCTTTCTCACGCCAGAAGAGAGTATTGATACATTCATTCTTCCCGATGGTTACGAGATTAACCTGTATGCCTCTGAGGTAGATTTTCCGCTGCGCAATCCAATGGCCATGTCCTTCGACGCCCAAGGCCGTTTATGGGTTTCAAATGCCCCAACTTATCCTCACTTATTACCTGGTGAGCCCCCAAACGATTCAGTTGTCATCTTGTCTGATACAAATCGGGACGGTCGAGCTGATGAGTCGACCGTATTTCTCGACGGGCTCTACATACCGACGGGCTTTGCCATTCGAGGTCAGGGCGCTTACATCGTTGATCAGCCAAATCTGATCTACGCAGAGGATATCGATGGAGATGGTGTTGCAGACACACGAGAGATTGTGATGCACGGTTTCGGTTCCGAGGATAGTCATCACTCGATGTCAGCATTTGAGTGGGGGCCAGATGGCGCTTTTTACTTTAACGAAGGAACGTTCCACCACTCACAGGTTGAAACGCCATATGGTCCAAAGCGTGTGAAGTACGGTGCGGTGTTTCGATTTGATCCAAGGTCACATCGTTTGGATGTGTTTTCAAGTTATCCGTATGCCAATCCATGGGGCCATGTGTTTGACGCTTGGGGGCAAAACATTATTTCGGACGCATCGAATGGTGCGAATTACGCTGGCGCTCAGGTTTCGAGTAATTTTGACTATCCTCGCGAAGGCCAGGAAGTTTACACAGGCGGTACACCGGTTGAGTCTTTCACGCCCGGAGGTCGCCGTCCGACATCTGGAACTGAAATCATTCATTCCCGCCACTTTCCTGAAGAGGTTCAAGGTCGCTTTCTCATCAATCAATGCATTGGCTTTCATGGTGTGCGGTGGTACCGAATTTTCGATGAGGGCTCAGGCTTTGGGAGCGACTCGATGCCGCAAGAGCTGCTCAGATCGACCGATGTCAACTTCCGGCCAGTAGACATGATGCTTGGTCCGGACGGTGCACTCTATATTCTGGATTATCACAATCCGATTGTTGGACATATGCAGTACTCAATGCGCGATGATCGACGGGATCATGCTCATGGACGTATCTGGCGTATCACTCATCGTGATGGTCCAGCGCTTGAACCGCCAGAAGTTGTTCGTGCCTCCACTGCGTCATTACTCAATCTTTTGGAGGCCTACGAAAGCCGCACTCGATATCACGCTCGCTTAGAATTACAGTCTCGCGAACCTGCTGATGTATTGCCGGCACTGGATCAGTGGATCGCATCTTCTAACCCAGAAGATTCGGGACATGAACATCGTCTGCTCGAAGGTTTATGGGTCTACCAAGGGCTTGGGGCTGTGAATCAGCCCTTGCTTGAGAGGCTCTTACAGGCAAAAGATCCAAGGGCGCGCTCCGCGGCCACACGTGTCCTCCGGCACTCATTAACGGCCATCAATGATCCCTTGCCACTGTTGCGCCAACAAGTGCATGATGATGATCAGCGTGTTCGTCTTGAAGCAGTGCTCGCTTGCGGTTTCATTCCATCAAGTGATGCTGCCAATGTGGCGCTGATGGCAACGAAGCGGCCAATGGATACCGCTTTTGAATACGTCTTAGATCGAACTATTGCGGTGCTTGGTAAATATGGTGAACCATCGGGACCTATTCCAACAGACTTTATGCTAAAGAGGCTTGATACAGAAGATCTGATAGAAGAAGATCTTGATGAATTTGTTGCTTATGAGTTACTCACACGGGGTGACGGTGTAAGTTCAGAAAAGCGAAACTCAGCGCTTCAGTACAGATCGGAAGAGCGTCGTGTAGGGAAAGAGTGTAGATCTCGGT
>CALCOW010000509.1 GCA_937899935.1 uncultured Phycisphaerae bacterium | reverse complement strand
CAATGACCCCTCTGTCACCGCTGCGATAGAAGCCGCTATTGAAGTGTATCGAAGCGCCGGCTGTGAGATTATTGATGTTGAACTCCCACTAACGGCCTATGGTATTTCCACCTATTACGTACTCGCCCCCGCTGAAGCATCGAGTAATCTCGCCCGCTACGACGGCATTCGCTTTGGGCACCGAGCCAAGCTTGAGCCAGGGGAAACACTCTTTGACTTGTATGCTCGCAGTCGCGCCGAGGGCTTTGGCCCCGAAGTTCAACGACGCATTATGCTGCGTACCTACGTCTTGAGTGCAGGCTACTACGATGCCTATTACAAAAGAGCATTACAAGTAAGACGACTTATCAAGCAAGAGTATGACGCGGCTTTTGACCAGTGTGATGCACTGATTGGACCAACATCACCGACACCTGCATTTGAGAAAGGCGCTAAGAGCGATCCCATTTCTATGTATCTCTGTGATGTGTACACAGCAAACACCAACATTGCTGGCATCTGTGGCATTTCAGTACCCACGGGTTTTGCTGAGATCAATGGAAGCCAACTTCCGATTGGACTGCAGATTCAATGTCAATCGTATGCAGAAACAACCATGTTTCGCATTGCACATCTGCTCGAGCGAGCATTAGACCTACCCACACGAGCAGTCGATTGAGATTCGTTTCTAAGGTTGCCTGTTCTGTCTCTGTTCGAATGCCTCAGCCTGCTCATGTTCATGGTTGACAAAGCGCCGCCGCTGTGACGCCAATGTTTCCATGTTCTTTCGCAGCTGTTCGATGAGAACCTGCGCATTGGCTTGGTTTGACGGCAGCCCAGGAAAGAGACCGATCTGACACTGCGCCTCATAAATACGCTCGTCATCGGTTTTGGTTACGACGAGAATGCCGGGCAGACCAACAATATTAAGCAGGCGATATTCCATACCCGTAACGGTGGATGTTTTTGAAGTGGTCGCCACATCGCTGTCGTTGCATGCCAGACGGACGGCGTCGTCCATATCGACCCAGCGCACTTGACGTGGCGAGGTGGTGGGCCGTTCCGTGATATCCCACTCAGCAGCAATGCTGCTCAAGATGCGTTCGACCTCGGTCTGCTCAGATGCACTGAAATACCGGCGGGTGCGATTCTTCTCCACCTGCTCCTGGCCGATGATCGGAGCGGCCCAGTCTGCCTCATAAACAAGCTTGTTCGCCGGAGGTTTAACGGTGTCAGAACCAGCACAACCCGCCGTCAGGAGCCCTCCCAAGGCAAGCATTAAGGGGCCGAAGATTGACCGTCCCAAAATGAACCTAAGTGACCAGTGCCAACGTAATATCATGTCGATACCCTATTTTTGACACCCTTAGAGGGGGTTGCCATGTGTTCTATTGGGATAATACCACTCTCGGCGCTTGCTCGAGGCTCATCTGCCGATATGGTTATCGACGAGATGTTCAAGGACGGAACCAACCCGTAATCGTCATGAGAGGTGACTGCCTTCTGTCCTTGCCGACCCGTGGTGTTGCCAAGGAGCAAGGAAGCTTCCTGAAATGGGTAAATCAACAAAAGCCAACCCGACACGATCACAGGCTCGCCGCGAGGAGCTTCGGCGCCAGCTGTTACCGCGCCGCACCACGCGCTTCTGGCACGCGATCCGCCAACCGGCGCTGCTGACCACGGTTGTCACGCTGCTGGCATTTGCGATTGTCTCAAGTGCGCTCGTGATCTGGTCACGCGACCAGGTCAAGGTCCTGCATGGCCAAATCATGCAAGACACCTATGTCAAACGCCTGGACTACAGCCTCGAGGATGCCAAGGCCACACAGGAACGAAAAGTAGAAGCTCGAAAGAGTTCACCAAGAATCTACCGCTTGAATACCTCCTACCTTGATCGACTTGAAGCAGCCCTTAATGGTTTACCAACCGCTGTTGCCAGCAAGACATCCTTGGCTGACATTGATCACCAACTCATTCAAGAGTTTAAGCTGACTGATGCTGGACTGGCTGCACTCCAGCAGATGTCAACAGACGGAGCACCAACGCGCACTTGGCAACGAATGGTCAAGGCCCTGATTACAGAGGAACTCACTGAGCATCCCTTGTTGACGGGTGAACAGTTTCAGATCTATTCCACAACACCAATTATCAATAGAGCCCTCTTACTTCCAAACGGAGTGCGGCGACGAAGCCTTGGACGGGCTATCGATTTAAGCGAGGGCGCCGATTCACCGATGGCCAGTCGTGTTGATGAACTGGTCACCGAAGCTGGCTTCCCTCCAAATGTTGCACCGTTTGTTTCTGCTCGCGTCGCTGATGAAGCGCAACCAACAATCATCTTTGACCCTGAAGCAACTCAACGTGATGCCGATCAGGCAGAAGCAGCCGTTGAGCCCACGCGCCTTGAGCATCGTGCCGGCGAGGTCATCTATCGACGCGGCGAGAAGCTCACACCACTTCAATACGATGCGATTGTCCAAGAGAACCAACAATACTGGGCCACCAGTTCAACCTTTGAAACGTGGGTTCCGCGTGGCGGCGTGATTGGCCTCATGATCATTTTCGCGGTGTTCATGGGCGCCTACTTCTATTCGGTCTATCCCAAGATTCCTCAGAACCCGCTGCGCATGTCGACACTTTGCGTGCTGATGGTCGCCATGCTTGCGGTAACGGTCTTTGTCACTGCTGAAATCCCAGGCTTTCTACTCCCAGCCGCCATTGCACCAACCCTCTTTGTCACGCTCATCGTGCTTCTTGCCTACGACCAGCGTCTGGCCTTCCTTATCTGTGCTCTACAAGTGGCCATGACGGCTATCGCCTTGGAAGTTGGGGTCGGTTTCTTTGTCTTGCTTCTGGCCGGCTGTGGCACCGCGATCGGAATGCTTGGTGATGTCCGCACCCGCAACACGCTCATTCGCGCCACGGCAGTCTCTGCCATTGTTTTTTTCGTGGGCGCTATTCTCTTAGGCCTGGTGCTCACACCCACCGTCGAAGGCTTCATGTATGAGATTCTTGGACGAGCCGTCTTCTCTGGACTGGCCGCCTTCGCCGTTGGCTTCGTTGTACTCGGCATTCTGCCAAGCATTGAACGACTGTTCGATATTACCACGGGCATGACGCTAGCTGAATTGCGTGATCCAAAGCAACCATTGCTCCGACAGCTACAGCAAAAAGCACCCGGCACCTATCACCACTCATTGCAAGTTGCCAACATTGCCGAAGCCGCTGCTGATTCAATCGGCGCTGACAGCCTGTTGGTTTATGTCGGGGCTCTTTATCACGACATTGGAAAAATCAACAAGCCGGAATACTTCATAGAAAATCAAGGCGGTGGCCAAAACAAACATGACAAACTCAGCCCGGCGATGAGCCTGCTCGTCATCATTGGTCATGTTAAAGATGGTGTCGAACTTGCACGTGAATACAATCTGCCACGAACCGTGCAACACTTCATCGGATCACATCACGGTACGACCTTGGTGGAATATTTTTATCATGCTGCCAAGACGCAAGCTGAGCATGAGGATCAAACAATTGATGAGTTTGAGTTCCGCTATCCAGGCCCAAAACCTCGTACTAAAGAGGCGGCTATTTTGATGCTCTCGGATGCCGTCGAGTCAGCCTCACGCGCGATGCATGATCCGAACCCTGCTCGTATTGCACACCTCGTATCAGAACTGAGTCGCAAACGACTCTTGGACGGCCAATTCGATGACTGTGGCTTGAGCTTCAAAGAACTGGCCACCATCGAAAAGGCGATCACCCACCGTGTGGCAGCGATCCACCATGGCCGGATCCATTACCCAGACCAGGCCCCAGTTGAATCAGACCCTGAAATAAGTTCGGCCTCAACGGCTGCAGTTTGATCGCTTTGGCCTATTGACCGACGACCATAGCCAGGACCTTCCGCTGCGCATTGCTCATTGGCAGATCCTGAATCTTCGTCGGCAAACGCCAAGTCCCCTGCCCCTGAAACGAGGCACTGGCATCAAGCTTTCCTTCAAGAACATGAAAGTGAATACGACGGTGGCTTGTCTGGTGCTCAAACCGACCCAACGAACGCAGCTGGGTAATCGGCGTTTCAAAGACGAGTTCACTGACCTTGCAGGTCCGGTCCGACTCAACGGTGGGCAACTGCCACATGTTCGACCACAAGCCCTCTTCCGGCCGCTGCTGAAAGAGCAGCTTTCCACGATGCCTCACCGCAGCGACATAGTGATGCACCTTCTTGGGCTGCTTGCGGGTACGAGGCCGTGGCACTTCTTCCTGAATGCCCTGCTTGCGCGCGCGACAAAGACGTTTTAAATTGCACGCACCACAGCGTGGCGCTGATGGTGTGCACACAATCGCGCCCATTTCCATGAGGCCCTCATTGAAAATGGCTGGATCATCTGCCATCGAGACCAAAAATGCTGCGTGAGCCCAAGCCTGGTCATCGGCCAGCGTCTCACCGGCCAATCGGCTGAGCACCCGCAGCACATTGCCATCGACAATCGGCTGCGCCTGCCCAAAGAGGATCGATGCCAGTGAGCCAGCGGTAAAACGACCGATCCCTGGCAACTCTTGCAGTTGGTCGATGTTTTTGGGCAGACGCCCACCATGTTCAGCCACTATTTGGCGAGCGGCTCGATGAAGATTTCGTGCCCGGCGGTAATACCCCAGTCCTTGCCAGGCAGCGAGCACCTCCTGCTCATCGGCCGCGGCCAGGGCCCGGAAGGTCGGAAACTGCTTAATGAATGCGGGGTAATACTCGAGCACCCGGCTGACCTGGGTTTGTTGCAGCATGAACTCGGAGACCAAGGCGTGATAAGCGGTTCGACGCTGTCGCCAAGGTAGTTTTCTGGCTGACTTTCTGAACCATGTGGAGAGAGACCGCGTTACCCGACGGGCACGATCTCGTGTCATGGGCCTGTCTGTCATTTGTCCGTCGCGGGGCATATGTCCTTTATATAAAGGACACGCCTTGTACGCATTGGCAACTTGGAACCCAAGGTTTAGCTAAGATGCCATATCAGTCATTTCTGAGCATTTATGGAGCCCTCTCATGCTGAGCCTATCGCTGGCACTGACCGCTGTTTTGACCGCACCTGCCTTCCAAGAATTAGAGCAACCGGAAGGCGGATCTTCCATGTTCCGGTATCCGGACATCTCTTCAGAGAACATCGTCTTTGTCTACGGCAATGATCTATGGCGTGTGCCACTGGAGGGTGGAACCGCCCTGCCATTAGCGTCACCGGCCGGTGTTGAATTGATGCCGCGCTTTAGCCCTGATGGTTCAGAGGTTGCCTTTGTCGGAAACTACGACGGCGGCCGGGACATCTACACGGTCCCAGTGATGGGTGGTGTACCACAGCGCCTCACCCATCACCCCAGTGGCGAAGCACTCAGTGATTGGACCAGCGACGGAGACCTCTTGTTCAGCGCTCGCAGCATGGGCAGTCTCCCGATGACGGAAAGCTCTTTCCGTTTGAGTGGCCAGGGCGGCTTACCAGAACAACTGCCTATCCCTTACGGCGCGAACCCCGTCATTGACAAAACTGGAACCTGGTTAGCTTACACGCCCCATCAACGGGACAGGCGTACTTGGAAGCGTTATCGCGGCGGCATGGCCAGTGATATCTGGTTGGTCAATTTACAAACCGGTGATTCGAAACGCGTCACTGATTGGGAAGGTACTGACACACTTCCAATGTGGCATGGAGATGACTTGTTCTATCTCTCTGATGCTGGCGACGAGCATCGTTTGAATTTATGGAAGTACAACACATCAAGTGATGAGCATACGCAGCTGACGCGCTTCAACGATTACGATGTGAAGTGGCCGGCGATCGGCCCAGATGATGCTCGCAAGGCGCGTCTTGTCTTTCAACGTGGCCCATCGCTTTGGGTCTATGACGATCAATCACGAACAACCCAACCTGTCAATATCCAAGTGCCCGGAGCCACTGCTTCATTGCGCCCTCGTATGGTCGACGCTTCTGACTACGTTGAACATATGGCGCTTTCCCCGACGGCCAAACGCGCCGTGGTTGAAGCTCGGGGCGACGTCTGGACACTCCCTGCCAAAAAGGGAAGTCCACGTAACCTCACACGGAGTTCGGGCTTCGCAGAGCGCACCCCTTCGTGGAGCCCTGATGGAAAGTGGATCGCCTACTTCTCAGATGAGCCCGGCGAATACGAAGTGTACGTTCGCAAAAGTGACGGCTCTGATGAACCGCGCCGTCTGACCACCGACATGGGTCCCTATAAGAACAACATCTGGTGGCTTCCCGATTCAGAATCATTTGTTTACAGCGACAAAACTGGTACGGCTTATTTGATCGATCTTGAAAGTGGTGAAAGGCAACAAGTGGCAAAGAATCCTTGGGGCACTTTCCCCACGCCTTCGTTCTCCAATGACTCACGTTGGATCACTTGGGCTGCGGGCGATGAGCAATCACCACAAGGTCGCATTCACCTCTATGACATTGAGTCGGGTGACACACAATACGTAACTGACTCAATGTTCAGCGACCGTGAGCCAGCCTTTGATCGCGAAGGCGACTATCTCTACTTCACATCGCAACGCCAGTTTTCCCCAAGTTACTCCGACCTTGATACGTCATGGATCTACGACGACTCCGGCGTGCTCATTGCCGTGCCATTGCGCGAAGACGTCGAACATCCTTGGCTTGAAGAAAGCGATGAAGAAGAATGGGAAGAAGAGGAAGAAGAGGAAGAAGAACCACAGGAGGATGGCGAGGCAGACAAGCCAGAAGCCGACGCAGCCGACGCTGAAGATTCCGCTGAAGAAGAGACTCCTATCGATGAGCAAAGCGATCCCGTCTCAGGTACATGGGATCTCAATGTCAGCCTGCCACAAATGGGTGAGCTATCGATGGTGGTGAAGCTACAGATGGCCAGCGACAACACACTGACAGGCACACTGACCAGTGATATGTTCGACGCCCAGATCACCGGTACTTTTGAGCCGGGTACAGGCAATTTCGTCATGCAGTTGGCTGTCGATGGTGGACCGACGGTGATGGTCGAGGGTTCTATCAAGGACGGCCAGCTCGAGGGCACCGGCTCGGTCGATGGTGAAAACCCGGCACCTGTGACGGGCACCCGTCGCGCCCCGAGCGAAGACGATGCGGAAGCTGAAGAAGACGAGGATGCCGCTGATCGTGTTGAGATCGACATCGATGGTTTTGAAGCGCGCAGTTTCAAGCTGCCCGTCAGCCCCGGAAACTTCACGAACCTGCGCGTGAACGATCGCAATCAACTGATGTATGTGCGCCAAGGCGATGATGGCGGTATCAAGGTCATTGACATTTCCGAAGAAGATCCCAGCGAAGGCTCTGCTGGTATGGGCAATGCTTTTGTGATGAGCGCTGATGGCAAGAAGATTCTGGTTCCCAGCGGAAACGGTGGCTCGATCAGATCAGCTGGCGCTGGTGGCGGTGGCCAGAGCGTGGTCACCAATCCAATGCTCACCACGATCACACCGCGCGATGAATGGCGGCAAGTCACAAACGATGCCTGGCGTATTCAGCGCGATCACTTCTACGATCCAAATCTACATGGCGTTGATTGGCCCGCCGTGCGTGATCAGTATCTACCGATGGTTGATCAAGCAATGACCCGAGAAGATGTCAGCTACATCATTGGAGAGATGATCGGTGAGCTCAATGTAGGCCACGCCTACTATTGGGGCGGTGATGGCGAAAGTACACCTTCGCGGAATGTTGGGATGCTCGGTGTTGATTGGGAAGTTGCGTCACGTGATCCACAAGAATGGGCCCAGCAGCGCACTGACGAGGCGGCTGCTGAAAAAGACGCAGCCCAAGACGAAGACGAAGCAAGCGATGATGCCGACCAAGAAGATCGTGACTTCTTTGCTGATTTACCTGAATCATGGCCTCATGCCTATCGCGTCGCGCATGTCTACGGTGGTGGCGACTGGGACGTCGATGCCCGCAATCCGATTAATGCGCAAGGATTAGAACTTGATGAAGGCGACTTCATATTAGCGATCAATGGTGTCCCGCTTGATACCAAAAGAGATCCCTGGTCTCACTTCATAGGAACATCAGGACGCCCAGTGGTACTGACGGTCAGTGATAAGCCAGTGATTGATGATGATGCCCGCGACATTGTGGTCAAGCCGCGCCGCAGTGAACAGCGACTTCGTTACCGTGATTGGATTGAATCCAACCGCGCCAAAGTCGATGAACTGTCAGATGGCCAGGTTGGTTACATCTACGTCCCGAATACTGGATGGGATGGTCAGTCTGATCTCATCAGACAGTTTTATGGCCAAGCGCACAAACCAGCCTTGATCATTGATGAGCGTTGGAATGGTGGCGGGCAGATACCCACGCGTTTCATTGAAATGCTCAACCGACCCGTAACCAACTATTGGGCGCGGCGCGATTCGAAAGACTGGAAATGGCCACCTGATTCACATCAAGGCCCCAAGGCGATGCTCATTAATGGCATGGCAGGTTCTGGTGGTGACATGTTCCCCTGGCTGTTCCGTCATAACAACTTGGGACCCATCATCGGCACCCGAACATGGGGTGGCTTGGTCGGCATTTCAGGCAATCCAAGACTGATCGATGGTGGCTACACGGCCGTTCCAACCTTTGGCTTCTATGAAGCTGACGGCACCTGGGGCGTTGAAGGGCATGGGGTTGATCCAGATATTGAAGTCATTGATGATCCTGCGCTGATGAAGGATGGGGGCGATCCTCAACTCGAGCGTGCTGTTCAAGAGATGCTTAAAGCACTGGAGACCGATGCCTACATGCCTCCGCAAAGACCGTCACCTCCAGATCGCAGTGGTATGGGCATCACTGACGACGATAAATAGACGAACCGCCACCCCGACTTTATTTGAAGCACTTTTCCATTGAGCAACCATCCCACCAGGGATGGTTGTTTTGCATTCAGCGAAAGAGTCACAATCACATCACTCTTTTATCTGAGGAAGGATCTGATTTATGTCAGATACTAAAAGCGAATCATCATCAACAGGTTCCAAGTCAAACTTTGTACTTGAAGTTGTTCAACCAGGCTTAGCTGGTTTGATGGATGGTTCAGTTTCAACCTTGGCCCCTATCTTTGCTGCGGCTTATGCAACGGAAGATACCAACAAGGCTTTTCTTGTTGGTCTCGCCGCGGCTGTTGGTGCGGGCATCTCCATGGCCTTTGCTGAAGGGCTTTCTGACGACGGCAAGATCAGTGGGCGAGGCCGCCCTGTGGTTCGTGGTTTGACGTGTGGTGGCATGACATTCCTTGGTGGCATTGGTCACACCCTGCCCTTCCTCATTCCCAGTTTCCATACGGCGATGGTGGTGGCCATCATCGTGGTCATTGTTGAGTTGATCGCCATTGCGTGGATCCGCAAGCGATATATGAAAACATCCTTTTGGAAGGCTTGCATCCAAGTCATCATCGGTGGCACCATCGTCTTCTTTGCGGGCGTCTTTATCGGGCAAAGCTAAGGGCCTTTCAGCGGCCTCGATCCGGCCCCTTAAAGATGTTTCTGCCGATGCTTGCCTGGCCGCTTGTGGTGCCGGTATACTCTGCCTCCTGGCTGATTCGGGCCTCCCCCCGAAAAAGCCTCCTGGTTCACCATGTGGCGAGCCGACAATTGCATAGACTGCGGGTGTAGCTCAGTGGTAGAGCGTCACGTTGCCAACGTGAATGTCGGGCGTTCGAATCGCCTCACCCGCTTTCCAACCCTTGCCCCTTGAAGTTTCGGTCTCTCGCCGGCATCTTTGAGGGCGAACCAGCCCTGCTTTACAGCGGGGCTTGTTGTTTAAAGAAGTCTTCGGCTGCCACGCTTGCTTAGACCTCCCTGCTGAGCCCGCCTGAATACCCCACCACTCCCTCACCTCTCATGAACGCTGTTTCTGAGTAAACGGTCGCTTACCAAGACAGAAATTGTTCATTTTTGATTAGCCAGTTGGGAAGAACTGCAATATCTATATATGTGGGTGGGGCCAAGGCCCGTGGCGCTCGAGAAGGAAACGCCACAGGCCGAGGAAGAGAAAGAGAGTGCTGGTATTGGTCCCCCAAGCAGTACAAAAGTCAGCTTACATGCCTTAAGGGGTATCTCTGCAGATAACCGTGGCGATTTGTTGCGCGGCGAAAGCGCTAGCCGGATGTGTTTATGCACTAAATAAGAAGTAGGCCAGAATCAGGGTTAGATTTAGCTGGAAGCTGGATAAACAACTTGTGGGGGGTCACAAGGATGCATACAGATGAAGCACTGGCAACCAATATATCGAAGACTTTTTATTAGTCTCAATGCTGCACTATTACTTGCG
>CALCOW010000508.1 GCA_937899935.1 uncultured Phycisphaerae bacterium | reverse complement strand
GGACGACTAGTATCTGTAGCGCAATGGTTTTGGCACCCACCTTCGCCAGCAGCATTGCGATGGCTGACATGGACATGGACATGTCAAATTGTCCAGCCGATATGGATCACAGCGGCGTAGTTGACATTAGCGACTTCAGTATTTTATTAGTTAACTTCGGAGTCACTGGTGAAAATATGGCCGACATTAACGGAGACTTGGTGGTCGACGTTGAGGACTTCTCGTTACTGCTAACCGGATGGGGTGAATGCCCTCATGATCATACGGACCCATGTATGGGTCAGTACATTGATATCACCTGTTGGGGTGACTTTCATGGATCGAACAATAACTCGCATCATGACGAGTTGGTCGGTGGCCGCACTGCTATCACTACCGAGGCCATGTTGGCCTACAACGATCTCCGGGCATTCTTTGGATTCCCCGCAGTGGAGATCGAAGAAGTCGGGCAGTGGGCATTTGACGAATCACTGACCAATAACGACCAAGCCTGGGGAAACGATCTTCTGGGCGTTGGTCTCTGGTATGCCATGCAAGGCGCCAAGGTTGGCTGGATTGCCGATGATAAATATGACCCACAAATCATGGCAGACATTCAGCGAACGGCACGACTCGTTGAAGATCCGGTCGAGATGAAAACGCTCGTAATGGACATGGTTCGTGACTTTAGCCATCCAGGATACGCCGACTATCTCGAAGACAACGGACTTGAGGATCGGTTTATTAATACGCTCAAGATGGAGCCCCACTACGGTGGTTGGATGCATGGAAGAACGCACGGTTTCCGATCGATTGAAGGCGTTGCCATCAATCATGACGTGAATCACCTTCCAGTGCTCAGTTGGGACCAGATGCAACCATTCATGAACGATACCTTCGACTGGCCACAGTGGCCCGCACTGGATGTTTCGGACTCTGGTGTGATCGAATACTTCCAAAGCATGGTGAATCTTGGAAACCCAGTAGGAAATAATTTGTAAGTGGAAAGATGGATTGCCAGTAAACCACGGCGATCAAGAGCATCCGTACCAATGGATGTAGCCATAAAACACAAGGAAGTCGTCGGGTTATCGCCCGGCGACTTCTTTTATTTGGCCATGAGGCGAGAGCTCGAGGCGATCTGTTTGACCAGAACTTGGGAAAGATAGCAATTCTCGCGAACGTATGCCTCGAACAGACGTATCGGTTGTGAGATTGGTTATCAGCCACCACACATAAAACTCTGGCCCCTTCACTTGGGATTCTAGAACCCACTAATGAAAGTGATGTAGGCGAGCTTTGTGGTCGCAGACTAGTTCGTGTGCGTGATTGGCATGTAAACATTCGTTTACCTGTGATCACGCGAAAAACGAAAACCAGTGCAGGTAAAAAATTATGGGGACCGTAATCAACTAAAGCAGTTGCTTGGAATCAGTCAGTTGAAGTGCATTTTACGGAGATAACATGCGAAATCCCCTTTTGTTTATCAGTGTATTGGCCATCGGAATGGCATCAGCCGCAAATCTCAATGCTCAACAGGCCGTTGATCAAGTGCCAGTGCACCTTCCTGCAGGGCATGATGCATCAGTGCCCTCTGGCTTGGTGCTTCTTATACACGGCTATACAAGCACAGGGCCGGATACCGAGAATTGGTATCGACTCAAAGATCTGGCCACCAGTCGCGGTTACATCTATGCTTATCCCACTGCACCAACAGATCTATTCGGTAATACCTACTGGAACGCTACGAATGCTTGCTGCGGTCTGGGTGGCTCGCCCAACAGCCCAGATCATGTCGGCTACTTTGAAGACCTAATTGCGTACATTGACGACCAGTACAACGTTGATTTCAATCGGATCCATCTGATCGGCCATTCGAATGGTGGTTTCATGTGTTATCGAATAGCGTGTGATCGAGCCGATCTCATTGCCTCTATTGTTCCTGGCTCAGGCGCGACCTGGGATGACCCGGCGCAGTGTGATCCCAGTCAGCCCGTGAGCGTGCTCCACACGCACGGGACTGCCGACGATGTAGTCAGCTATAACGGCGGTACCTTTGGCTGGAATGCCTATCCCGGAGCTTCTGAATCAACCGCACAATGGGCTGCTTTTAATGGATGTACTTCTGGGCCGGTCGAGATGGGCACGGCCTTTAGTAGCAATGTCCAGGTCAACCGAGTTGTTTTTGAAGGTTGTCCAGACAATGGAGATGTCGAGTTATGGCGATATGAAAATGTTGACCACTGGCCGAACTATAACAACGCTGCTAAGAATTTGATCTTTGACTTCTTCGATAGTCACCCCAAAACGCCTGATTCTGTTGATGAATGCCAGGCTGACATCGATCAGTCGGGTTCTGTTGGTGTCAGCGACTTTACACTTCTGCTCGTGAACTTTGGTTCAGTCGGTGCTAATGTTGCCGACATTAATGGTGATCTGGTCGTCGACGTTGAGGACTTTAGTGTGTTGGCCGTGCAGTGGGGCCCTTGTCCTTAGGGAAGCCGCGTTCAATTTGGATGGCAATGACAATCTGCGAGGGTTCTTGTTCATTAGGACCGATGGTACATTACGCTATCATTGAGTCTTTCCTGACTAGAACTTATGAGCACACTTCTCTCCGTACGTGATCTTGCCAAGTCGTTTCCCTCGAACGTTCTATTCGAGGGACTTTCGCTTCATATTGCTGAGCGCGACCGTATTGGGTTGATTGGCCCAAATGGAGCGGGCAAGTCAACGCTGCTTAAGATCCTTGCCAATTTAGAGCCTTCAGATGAAGGTGAAGTGAATAGTCGGCGAGGAATGCGAATGGTGTACGTCGAGCAGGACGATGTCTTTCCAGAGACAGCGACACCAATATCGGTTGTCTGTCAAGCGTTGGCTGCCGAGAATGACGATCGAGTAGATATAGAATCAGTGGCGGCGATTTCGTTATCAAAGCTCGGCTTTCAGGAATTTGACAAGCCTGTGAACGCCCTTTCAGGTGGTTGGCGCAAACGCTTGTCTATTGCGCGAGCGCTGGCCTGCGAACCAGATCTCTTGATGCTCGATGAGCCAACCAATCATCTGGATCTGGAGGGTGTGCTTTGGCTTGAGCAATTTGTATTGCGATCAAAGCTGGCGATGATCTTTGTGACGCATGATCGACAGTTTCTTGAAAATACGGCAAGCCGAATCATTGAGATATCTCCGGCTTACCCTGGTGGCATGTTTGAGGCCTCAGGAAATTACACGGAGTTTGTCCGGCGCAAGTCTGCATTTCTCGATGCTCAGGAGGCAGCAGAGTCGGCGCTCGCTAATAAAGTGCGACGAGATACGGCGTGGTTGCAGCAAGGCATTCAAGGGCGACAAACACGCAACAAAACCCAAGTTCGTGATGCTGCCAGTCGGCGTGCGGAATTAAAGGCTACCAAGGATCGCAATGCGGCGCCATTGCGTTCGACGACCATCGATTTTCAGGCAACAGAACGAAAAACTAAAAAGCTTTTGTCACTGCATCACGTTGGTAAGGCAATGGGCGGGCAGCAACTCTTTGAATCGCTGGATCTCATGTTAACTCCAGGGCGAAGAATCGGTCTGCTTGGCGTTAATGGAGCGGGCAAGACGACGCTTCTTCGCCTGATGTCAGATGATTCAGGCACTATTAAGCGTGCGGCAAACCTGCGTGTGGTGACCTTTAGTCAGCATCGCGAAAAACTAGTGCCGACCCAGACTTTGCAAGAGGCCTTGTGTCCAGTAGGTGACATGGTCGACTATCGAGGCAAGCAAGTACACGTGAGTGGATGGGCCAAGCGGTTTCTTTTTCAGGAAGATCAATTGGCTACGTTTGTAAGTCATTTGTCTGGTGGTGAGCAGGCACGTGTCTTAATTGCCAATCTAATGCTAGAGCCAGCTGATGTACTATTACTTGATGAACCGACCAATGACTTAGACATTCCATCGTTGGAAGTTCTAGAGCAAGCGCTCTTGGAGTTTCCCGGTGCCATGGTTTTAGTCACACATGATCGTTTTATGATGGATCGAATCGCGACAGAGTATGTGGGTATTGATGGGTCAGGTGGGGCGAAAGAGTTTATGACACGAGAGCAATGGGCGGCGTTTTGTAAGAAACTAAAATCTTCGGTGAAACCATCATCGGCCACAGCCTCTTCAGCAAAGAAGACGAAGCCTCAGAGCGGCAAGCGAAAACGCACCTATAAAGAGAAAGTTGAGTTTGAGGGCATGGAGGCTGCCATCATGGCTGCCGAAGCCGAGGTAGAGCAACTTGAGGCCAAGGCGGCTGATCCCGCACTGACTAAAGATCACAAACGTTCGACCGAAACGTATGCAGCCCTCTCTGAGGCACAGCAGCATGTTCAGGCGCTTTACACTCGTTGGGCCGAGCTTGAGAACTTGTGAGTCTGATTAGAACACAAATGCAATCAGTGTGATGACGACTAATGCAGAAATGAAAAGAACGCGACACCAGCGATCGATGCGGAGCGCTTTCCCACATTTTTCATAGGCACGCAATGCGGCCGGTCTAAATGGCCTTAATGGTCGTCTAACTCTGGCAGCCATGTGGAAGCTTACACATGGCTCAAGGTTGTTGTAGCGTGTGGCCCGGATCAAGGTCTCTCTTCTTTGGTTGGCGAGGCTCATCGCTTGCTGTTCTGGAGTCTGTGGAACAATCATTCCCGAAGTTAAGCAGAAGCAGCGAAAAGTCGTAAGTATCAACATTGAAGTCGCCATTGAAATCAGCCGAGAGCCCGAACCCTACTTCACCAAACTGAGTGAGTAGTTGGGTGAAATCTTCTATGTCAACGACTTGATCCTGGTTGGCATCGCCTTCGCAGCTCACGGGTCGTGCCCAGATCTCAACATCATCAAGATTCCAGCCTGAGTAGTCCCACGCATCGCTCAATACCTGATAAGACCATTTGATATAGACCGTTGGTTGATTGTCCGCAACAGATGACACATCAAAGGTCCATTGTGTCCATTGGTCTTCAGTAATTTCGTTGATGTTGCCGTTGTTCCACAATTCAGTCCAATTCTGGCCGTCGTAACTGATGTGGATCCAAGAGTACACCCATGGTTGCCAGTCAATGTTGAGCCAGCGGTGGAAGCGCAGTTCGGTATCGACGAATCCGGTGCAGTCAATCGGACCGGCGATGAGCTCGTAGGGGCCGCCGATTTCGACAGAATAGTCGCCGGCAAGATTCATTCCCATCACATTTTCGCCGGTGTAGCCACTGGTTGGGTCCGGCAGTCCGAATGATCCGCCGAGTCCCTGCGGCTGTCCAAATTCCCATTCGCCGTTACGGAACCAACCAGGATCATTATCCATGTTCCAATTGTGTATTCTGGCGAGGTCTGCAAGAGCGGTGGCGCTTCCAAGGATGATCAGAGGAAGCAGTACCAGTGCTTGTATCTTGCTGTATTTCATTTTCATATCTGAATACTCATGATTCAAACTAGGATCGGGAATGGTGATGAGTAGGGCATTCTGTTATCAGGCAGAAGGACATGCGTGCAACTCGGCAGTTGCATTGAGCGAGGTCAGCACTGGCCACAGGGAAGCTCCCCTCACAGATGGTGTAATGGCAGCGTGGTTTGGTGGTTAATTCTCTTCTTGCTGTTGAGCAGCGTCGAAAGTACGTTTGCCATTTTCGTTAAAGATGGACAGGCTGCCGCCATCGGAACTTGAACCGATTGAGATGCCAGGTGTTCCATTTTTTGTATTGAATGTCATCAACTGGCCACCATCTGGCACGGCCGTCAATATTGCGGCATTCTGGCCACTCTTGTTACGGAGGCCCACTATGCCACCGTCAGGGCCAGCACCAATGATTGCAGTAATCTTTTCGTCCTTATTAAAAACCACAAGTCCACCATTGCCTTCTGCGGAGGGGCCAAGTATCGCAAGGGTTGCTCCCTTGTCATCGATGAGTTTAAATTCTTTGGCCTTAATACCATCCGTGACATCCTGGATGCTTGTGGCCGCAACAGTGATACCCACTGCAAGTAGGCACATTCCACCATACATGACGCATTTAAGGGTCTTGACTTGTTTCTTAAGCACGGCAATCTCTTCTTTTTCGCATAGTGAGTTCAAACGCATCTCTTTTTGCTCCTAGTGAGAGGGGGGTCAATAAAGTATTTCATCTCTTTACAAATGACTCGTAGGCTCACAGATCTTGCAATATGGATCCTTTTTTTTTATATATGTGTCGAGAATAAGAAAAACCCTGCAGGATGATGCCTGCAGGGTTGGTTTGCTTCTCTGGTCGGGCCCAGGGCCCAGATCAATTAGTCAGAATTGCGGTTTGAGCCAGTCACTTGTCTTTATCCTTCTTCTTGCCATCTGGGTTGAGTAACGCTCCGGCAATATCAGTTGCTCCAATGGCGGCATTGCCTACATTCTTCATCTGGTGCTTGGCGGTCGAGCCAACATCTTCCAGGGCACTGACGCCTTGGCTGATGCGCACCACAAAGATAATTTGAAGCACTACCAGGCAGGCGACCAGCACCACCATGATCCACTGATACCCACTCCACGAACCTCTTGCCTGTTCCGACATACTGGCTCCTTTGTCTTTCTGGGCTAGATCAAACCAGCCGTTTGGTGATTGTTGGAACGGATGATACAGCGTCTCAAAGTCGCCTCCTAGTCATGGGTCGTTTCTGGATTGATGTGGCCGTATTCAAGGTCAATCAGAGCTTATGATCGCTTTCAGGGTGCCAAAGGTATGTCTCATGAGGCAGTCTCGCACGTCCGAGAACAAGCTTGTTCTGTTAAATCGTGGGCCGGTACAATTCGATCAGTGAAGGAGGCCAAGTGACAAAAAAGGCTCTCTACTTTTGGTCATTCGTATTCGCCGAGACCATTGTCTTTGTCATCTTGTTGATCTGGACCATTGAGACCAATAGTCCAGTGGCAGTCACACTGCTCACCATTGACGCTATCACAATGTGCCCAGTTATCGTGTGGCTTGCTTGCTACTTGCTTTGGAATCCGATGGTGCATCAATATCCACCTCAGAAGCCAGACTCAAATTCAGTTCGTCGACGGTATCAGAGTTTCTCCTTTGGTGTGGTCAATATGGGTTTGAGTATCCACGCGGCAGCTGATTCAACGTATTTGCATATCAGGCCTATCAAGTTGTGGCGTCTTTTGGGCGCTCGTTCTTGTAGTATTCCATGGACAAGCATCGTGCCGGTGGCACATTCGAGAACAACGGCCAACGTTGATGGTCAATTTGTGATGAGAGGGCCTCAGTGGTGTATGCAACTTGCATCCACAGAGGACATACGTGACTAGCTTGAGCAATCTGATCAAAGAAATCAAGGCTGCAAAACAGCGTATTTCCGCTCACGTCATACGAACTGAGTTAATGGAATCAGAGTTCTTGTCAGAACAAGTCGGTTGCCGTGTGCTGTTAAAGCTGGAGAATTTTCAGCACACGGGCTCATTCAAGGCTCGGGGTGCTTTGAATAAGTTGCTCAGTCTTAATGATGAGCAAAGATTGCGAGGGATTACTGCGGCATCTACAGGAAATCATGCCTTGGCGGTTGCTCATGCAATGAAGGTGACCGATACGGCGGGCACGCTTTACATGCCGACGACTGCAGCCCGAGCAAAGGTTGATAAGTTGAAAGCGGCTGGTGTAGATATTCAACAGATTGGCGAAGATCCTCTAGAGTCTGAATTGAAAGCGCGGTGTGTGGCGAAAGAAGAAAACAGAGTCTATGTCTCTCCTTACAACGATCTTCAGGTGATGGCTGGCCAAGGAACAATTGCCTATGAAATACTTGAGCAAGAAGCGGCTGTTGACACCATGATTGTTTCGGTTGGGGGTGGAGGACTCATTGGGGGCATGGCAGCAGGCGCTAAACAACTGAAATCAGATGTTCGTGCTGTGGGGGTGGTGCCGGCCAATAGTCCTGCCATGTATGACGCGGTAAAGGCGGGGCATATTGTCGAGTCTATTCTGAAACCCACGCTCTCTGATGGCACTGCCGGGCGACTGGAAAATGGAGCGATCACCGTGGGCCCCTGTACAGAATTTGTTGATCAGTGGATCCAGATCAAAGAAGAAGATATTGCAGCGGCGATGGAACTCATTTCTCAAGAACATGGGATGCAGGTCGAGGGTGCTGCGGGCGTTGCGGTTGCTGGCTTCTTGCAGCTCGCTGGCTCATTTTCACGAGAGGCGGTTGTCGCAGTGGTGATTTGTGGTGGCAATGTTGCGTCAAGCAAATCAGCTTGATTCGTAGTCACCTTGGTATCGTATCTGTAAGCAGTTGTTAAACATGTTGAGCATATTGATATACCCAAGAAGTAGCGCAAGTTCTATAACCTGGGTCTCTTCAAAATGAATATTTAGCTCATCAAATATTTGGTCGTCAATAGAATTGCTGTCGTCCATCGCTGCTCTTACAAAGTCAATCGCTGCTTTATGCGGGGCGGTTTGTTGGTGGCTCTCATCAAGCAGTTTGACGGGATCATCACTGACACCGGTGGCGCGGCAGATGTCAATGTGAGAGTTCAAGCAGAATTGGCAGTCATTGAGTCTTGATGCCTCAAGAATGACAAGCTCTTTAGTAGTTTGATCGAGCGTCCCACCTGGATAAACAGCGCTGCTTGCTGCAGCAAGAGTGTCCAGTCCGCCTGGAATCATAGCCAGTGCTTGGAGCATTTGAACGGGATCATGCCCCTGGCTGACTAATTTGGCGCTCTCGGCGAAGACAGGGTCATCCTTGAACTTCTTGAATTCTCGTTGTACGACATCTGGTTCTACCGAAATGCGCATGGTGTTTTACTCAGCGTGCTTTGATGTTGGGGTCGCTCTTTTTGATTGTGGTAGTGCAATATATTCAACGCCTGCTTCACTAAACATCTCAATCGCTCCGCTCAGGCTGGCGGTCCACTGAGGATCAATCGTTTCTTCTTTCCATGTGACCACACGAGAGATGCCTGCTTGGACGATGGCAATCGCGCAATGCGAGCAGGGGCTAAATGACGCATAGAGCGTCGTGCCTGAGCAGGCAATTCCACTGGACGCGCATTGCACAATCGCATTCATTTCAGCATGGCAAATCAGGTCATATTTCGCGGGGCGCTCTAATCGCTCTGGAAGATCTGCGATGCCCCGGGGCAATCCATTGAACCCGGTGGCGCAAATCTGCTTGGCCTGGTTGACAATGACGCAGCCAACGCCACGACTCGGATCCTTGCTCCATGTTGCAATCGAGTCTGCCAGGGCCAAAAAGCGAATATGCCATTTGTCGGACATTTGCTGCAGTGTAGTGAGCGAGACGCAGTTGGGTACAATCCGGGCATGCGAAAACTACTTCTCTTGAGACATGCAAAATCCAGTTGGGAAGATCAATCGCTCTCAGATCACGATCGCCCGCTCTCGGGACGTGGCCAGCGCGATGCGCCGCGTATGGGGGCCTTGCTTGCTGAGAAAGAGCTTGTTCCAGATCTCATCGTCACTTCGACGGCATGTCGGGCCCGGACGACCGCCCATGCGGTTGCCGAGTCGGCGGGCTTTCAGGGGCGTCTTTTAGAGACAGAATCGCTTTATCACTCATCGCCAGGGCAAATTCTCTCAGTTCTCAACCACGAGGCATCGGATGAGTTGTGCGTCATGTTGGTTGGCCACAATCCAGGCATGGAGATGCTTGCAAGCAATCTAGCTGGGTCCTATCAGGTCTTCCCAACGGCAACCATTGGTGCTTTCGAATGCGACTCGATGGATTGGGGGTCTTTTGATTTAGGTGATCCGGTCCGTCTGATCGGTATCTGGCGACCAAAAGAAATTTAGAGTGTTCATTGTTTGCATCACGGCTTTCATGGGTCATAAAAAACGTCGGCCTTCATGTAGAAGGCCGACGTCTCGTGGGTTCCGCTCCGTTAGATTCTTGTGTTCTTAGCTGAGCAGCCTGATCTAATGCGGTGCGGCTCTCAACTCCCGAGCCCCTTGATTTCTTTAGAGGCTAGCGCCCCAGTTGATAAGTAATGTTGAGAAGTCAACGGTATCTACATCGCCGTCTTCATCGAAGTCAGCACTGCATCCGCCCTTGCAGCTACTTCCGAATTCGATCAGAAGCAGGGTGAAGTCAGAAGTGCCTACCAAGCCGTCGCCATCCGCGTCGCCCAATAACAGTGGGTAGACAGGCGAACCATCAAGGCAGTCAATCCAAAGCTCTTCGCCACCAATACCGATGGTTTGTACTTGGCCAATAATGTGGATCTCACCAGCATCGTTGCCGTTGCCGCCTGCATAGACGTCCAAGTAGCAACCTCCAAGTGTCAGGCCGTCAAGATCACGCATGT
>CALCOW010000507.1 GCA_937899935.1 uncultured Phycisphaerae bacterium | reverse complement strand
GCCCACACCACCACCGGTTTTCGTCAAAGCCTGGACCTATGAAGAACTGGCAGGTCAACTCCATCGGGTTCAGGAACCGGGTCGAGACGTGGGGGTTGGGAGGGAGGTTTTCCAGCGGGCCCAGTGCCTGGCGTGTCATCGAATCCATGGCCAGGGAGGCCGGCAAGGGCCGGATCTCACCGGCGTGGCCGGTCGATTCTCATCTGCCGATCTTCTCAGGGCCATTGTTGATCCCTCAGATTCCGTCACGGACCAATACCGTCAGGTCACACTGTGGCTTGATGATGACTTCGGTGTGACTGGTCGCATCGTGGGCGGTGACACCGCAATGGTCGAAATTGATGTTGATCCGTATGGACATCAGCGAGAGCGTATTAAACGTTCTGAGATTGTTGAAATGGAGATCGTGCCAACTTCAAGCATGCCTGGGGGACTGGTCAATCAATTAACGCTGGACGAGATTCTGGATCTGATGGCATTCCTTATCACCAGTGGTAGCTATGATGAAGTAGGGACACCTAATGACTGACGTCATACTGATTCTGGTTGCGGTTGGATTGGCCATCAATATTGTCTTGGTCGTTCTACTACTTCGTCGCAATGGAGCCGTCAACCAATCAGAGTCAGCGGATCACCTTGACAGCGCCGTTGCCGATATTAAGCAAGAAGTTGAGCGATCACGCAGCGATGCGCTTAAAGCAGCTCAGGGGTTGCGGGAGGAAGTTTCTGGATCGCTTGGGAAAGTAAACCAGACCCTGATTGACGCAATTTTTCGATTAACAGAGAGTGTTGAAAAAAGACTGCAGGTTCTGCAAGTAGATAACCAGAGACAGTTAGAGCGTATTCGTGTGACGGTCGATGAAAAACTACAGGGAACGCTTGAAAAGCGCCTCGGAGAGAACTTTAAAATTGTTGCGGATCGTCTCGAGACGGTCCATCGCGGTCTTGGTGAAATGCGTGATTTGGCGACTGATGTTGGCGACTTAAAACGGGTACTCACCAACGTCAAGGCACGTGGTATGTGGGGTGAACTACAAGTTGAGAGTCTTCTTGAGCAAGTGCTTACACCAGAGCAATATGCGAAGAATGTCGAGACCGTGCCTTCTTCTAATCGACGTGTCGAGTTTGCAGTTAAATTTCCAGGAAGTAATGAAGGTTCAATACCGCATGTTTGGCTGCCTATTGATTCTAAATTCCCTCGTGAAGATTATGAGCGACTGTTAGGTGCTGAAGAAGCAGGTGATCCAGAAGCGGTTAATCTGGCCAGGGCATCGCTGCTGCAGGGGATTCACAGAGAAGCCAAGTCAATCCGAGAGAAATACGTTTCGCCACCATATACGACTGATGTGGCAATCTTATTTCTTCCCACTGAAGGTCTCTTTGCAGAGGTCCTGCGCGAAGGCCAAATCATTGAGCGCCTTCAGCGAGAACAGCGTGTCGTGGTAGCAGGTCCAACAACATTGTCAGCGCTATTGACGAGTCTACGTATGGGTTTCAGGACACTTGCCATCGAGAAGCGATCAAGTGAAGTGTGGGAACTGCTTGGAGCAGTCAAAACTGAATTTAGTAAGTACGGTGATGTTCTTGACAAAGTCAAACGTCAACTGGAAACAGCGTCCCGAAGCATCGAAGATACTGGCGTTCGTTCTCGAGCGATCGAGCGAAAACTGCGTGACGTAAGTGAAATGCCCGTATCGCCGAAAGATGAACTACTCAATTTGCCGGAGCTTCCTCAAGAGGTTCAGAACGTTTCCAGCACGTCGCTGCCGCCCAGTGATTAGCCAGGGTCATTGCTCTTGGCAGGTACTGGATCGGGCTCAGTGGGTACAGGCTCAACCGCATCTGGTGTGCCGGCGCGGAGTGCTTTTTCCATCTCTTCTTTTGTTGTGGGCGTCAGTATGGTGGTTTGATAAGGAACAAGTTTTCCGTTGATGTCTTGTCGCCAGCTCTTCCAAGTCAATGTTCCGCTCTTGTCGAGGTGAATCGTTCGAATGAACTTCGTGATTGCATGGTTAAGAGGATTGGAAAATTCAATGACCCAACGAAACTCTTGTTTCTTCTCGTTCCACTCGCCGGTCCCAATGATTGGTGAAGTAAGCGTACTGAAGATTTCATAGAAGCTGTAAGTATTCAGCATCTGATCGTGGCCAATAAAGATGTAGCCAATTTCTGTGTCTGCGTTTTCATTGACGTATTTGAACTCAAGTCTGACGTAGCGATTCCCTAGAATCCACTTGCTTGCACAGATGCCTTTGAGTGAGACAGGATGGCTTCCAGGGAATGGCCATATAGACTGGTTCCATGTCCAATAGCCTGTCAATTTTTGCATTTGCATGAGGTCGCTATTTGGCTTGTTATACGCCATCTGATTGTGAGTCATCAATTGCGCTGCGGCATAGTTGTCAGGCAAGCCCACGCCATACGTGAGTTTCTTTTGGCAACCGAAGGTGAGCATCATGATGGCCAAAAAGAAGAGAGCAGAGAGCGTTTGAAGGCGTGTATTTCCAAGCGTCATGAGATTGTTCCTGCGGTAAAGCTGAATCACCAGACAATTTTTGCGTGCATGAAAACGATCACTCAGCGAAGCTGGATCGTACTGGGTCTGTCGAACCCACACAAGGGAGCGTCTCTCTGGCCTGCGGTATAATTGTACGTGTCACCGCTCATACAGATATTGTGCTGAATGATGTGGTTTGAGTGACCGTATCGGTGCCCAGCCCATCGGTAATTTCTGAGGCCAGAGTCGAGGTTTTTTTGCGGAGCTTCTGTTTTGTGTTTGTAATCACTCTCCGCTTCACATCTTTTGGCTTGGGTTTTTGTAACTCTAAATACGTCGTGTTGATGGTATTGGTATGTTTTGTATCAATAGGATGTCAGCATCTTGCCCATCGGGATAACACACCAAAATCACTGGTCCTTGTGACTGAGGCGAGTCATCTCAGGCCTCTATTAGAGAGTGCTTTTGATTCAGCAGATCTAAATCTAAACTTGTCAATTGAACGTACGTTAAAATGGTATTCATCTGTTTCTGCAGAAAAATTATCTCTTATTGGTAACCCACCAATTACAGATGAGATGATTAACGAAGGGCTGATCGAGATTCAGCGTCTACTTGATACTTCTGATAATGGATCTGAATTCGCAGATCGTGTCTTGAATAAATTCACATTTTACAGAGCAGCCGGTGATGCACAGCATGGCCGAGTGCTCTTTACAGCCTATTTCGCGCCAACTTATCTGGCCAGTCGAACGAGAAGCAAGGAATATTGTTGGCCTTTATATGGTGACCCATCATTGGTCTTCGATGTAACGAAGATGACACGAAGTGAACTCGAAGAATTGAATCTTCTGGATGGTCATGAGATTGTCTGGTTGTCCAATGAATTAGATGCCTATCTGGTGCAAGTCAATGGTTCTGCTCAGTTGTCTTTGGTCGATGGCTCAGTCATGTGCGTTGCGCATACTCGTACGAATGAATTTCCGTATCAGAGCATTGGCAAGCTCCTGATTGAAGGTGGTCATGCCTCTGCAGATGAGATGAGTATGCAGACCATTCGTCGTCTTCACCGATCCGACCGTCAGCTGGTCTCCGACCTCATGCAAAGAAATGACCGATTTGTCTTTTTTGAGACAATTGGTTGCTCTGAGTTTCCTCGCTCTTCTCTAGGCATTACGCTCACGCCAGAAGCTTCTGTTGCGACGGACCACTCATGTTTTCCGTCTGGAGGACTGGCGCTGATCTCAACAAAGGTGGCGAACATTGAGGGTGATCAGGAGCCTTTTGATCGTCTGATGATTAATCAGGATACCGGTGGTGCGATCAAAGGCGCTGGCCGAGTAGATCTCTACTTAGGAATTGGACCTGAGGCGGGTTTTCGCGCCGGTCTGCAAAAGTCTGATGGAATGCTCTACTACCTGGTGCCAAAATAAAATAATTCATAGTATTCGGTGGTTTGCTTTAAGGATCTTTCGGTACAAGATAGAAGCATAGGAGTGGTCCTGATAGGCTTACGTGAGTGTCACGTAAATTAATATAAAGGATTGCACGACCAAGGAGATTGATCATGCATCGGTAT
>CALCOW010000506.1 GCA_937899935.1 uncultured Phycisphaerae bacterium | reverse complement strand
ATATGAAATGGGTGGCGGCATGCTCAATGTGCAGAGCGATCCATTTCTCGACCGTTGTTTCTTCTGGTCCAATGAAGCACCATTCGGTGGTGGCATGGCGAACACATGGGCGATGCCATTTGGCCCCTCATCGAATCCACAGTTATATCGCACTGAATTTCACGACAATCATGCGGCCTTCGGGGGCGGCGGTGTTTATAACGAGGGCAGTGCAGGACATTTTGAAGAATGTATTTTTGTTCAGAACGGTGCGGTTGAAGGTGGTGGTATGCAGAGTCTGTTTGCAGCCAATCCGCTTATCTATGACTGTGAGTTCACCCAAAATCATGCGGCGCTTGGTGGTGCCATGTTCACTGGCAGTCTGTCCAGCTCACTCTTGATCGACAGTCGTTTGATTCGCAACTCAGCAGATGAGGGTGCGGGTATGTATGAGTGGCAGGCAAGTGCCTCGAGTGTCCACGGCACCGAGTTTCTTCAAAACATGGCATCCAATTCTGGGGGCGGTATCTACAACGCAGATAACTCTGCACCCACCGTCAAAGACTCACTCTTCGCGTGGAACTTTGCGGCCAATAGTGGGGGCGGAATGTTCAGCGAAAAGGGAAGCCCTGCTGTTGCACGAACACATTTCACTGAGAATGCAGCAATAAATGGTGGAGGCGTGTTTAACGGTGGTGATCCCATGATGCCAACCACGGCATTGTTCACAGATTCATTGTTTACAGAAAACTTTGCGAGAGATTATGGCAGCGGAATGTATAACTCATCTGATGCAGCGCCAACAATCATAAATACAACCTTCAAGGCAAATGTGGTTGATGGTAGTGGTGGTGGTATGTTTAGCAATCAAGGCAGTAAGCCCACACTTTATAGCTGTAATTTTCTTGGAAACAGGGCAGGCATCTATGGCGGTGGCATGCATAACGTTGCCAATGCAGCTTGGGTTGAAGATTGTCAGTTCGAGTCAAATGAGTCGGTGAATGCTGGTGGTGGCGTCGGAAATGAAGGGGCCAGTTTTTGTAACTTCAAGGCATGTACCTTTATCTTCAATGCTTCTGAAAATGGTGGTGGCATGGCCAACTTGCGTGGCGACCTTCCGTATCTTGAATCATGCGTGTTTGATGAGAATGCCGCAGTCTTCGGTGGTGGCATGGCGAACTTTATGCAGAGCAACGCCGTGCTTGTGCAGTGTGCCTGAACACGGCGGCTGGTTCAGGTGGTGGCATGTATAACTATTTGTCTGATCCGGAACTCTACAGAACTGGTATTCGGCGAAATCTCACAGACGGTGATGGTGGTGGTATTGCAAATGAAGCAAGTAGTCCACTGATTGATGAATGTTCTATCAAGTTCAATACGGCTGATGTAGATGGCGACGGAATTGGAACGGGTGGTGGTATGTGGACAACCCCCTTTGCGAATCCCCAGGTCTTAAACAGTGTGATTTGCGGCAATATGCCAAATCAGATCTTTGGGCCATGGATCGATCTTGGTGGGAACCTGGTCGCCGATGAATGTCCCGCTGATGCATGTGATGCAGACATCAACGGTGACGGAGTTATTAACATTTTAGACTTCACGACACTCCTGGTTGAGTGGGGGAAGGTCGGTGTGAGTGACGCTGATATCAATGGTGACTTAATTGTTGATATAGCTGATTTTTCGACGCTCTTGATCACTTGGGGCAGCGACTGTTCTGAGTGAACAACCGGCCTGATAAGAGAACAGATCTTGGGGCATGAAGTTCACCGTCCCAAGGTCGGAGCCGACGCCTGGAAGCATAGAGCTTTTAGGCGTCGGTTGTCTTAATGCTTACCGTAAATTGTGCCGACCAGGTCATCTCTGGTGGCGCTTGGGGTAGTTTGCTGGCGTCATCACTCAACTGTGCGGTCAACGAAGTCATTGGTTCAATGCAGCAATACGTTGCATCAGCGGGAGAAAAGATCTGCATCCATTGGTAGTGTTGATCAAACGTCACAGCAATAGAACTCGCTGGGCCGTTGATATGTGCGGTGGAGCCATCATGCATGCCAGAAAAGAGATCATCAAATTGATGCCCTTTAAGAGGTTGTCCATGAGCGAAGTCTGCGGCTGTTTTTTCGACCAGTGGATGGGCAGGAAGATTGTTCTGATCAAGAGCCACTTGTTTCAGTGGCGGTGAGGTGACCGTCCAATCATCGCGTTTAGACTTCGGCAATTGTAGATATGGATGCCAGCCGAAAGAAACAGGAACAGGGGCTTGGTCTTTTGGCGTGACGCTGGTCTCGATCGTCAGGCTTGTTGCTTTGAGTCGCATGGATATTGAGAGTCGGTGATTAAATGGAAAAGCAGCCATGAGTGGCTCGTGGTTCGACCAGTCAATATGACATCGTAAATCTGCTGATTCATCAGTGGCCGCCAGCGCATCGATCTCCCATTGATTCCAACGTACCAAGAGTCCATGCATCGGAAGGCCGTTCCCATCACGGTGGACAAAGGTGTGATCAGCTAGGTCAACGTCTTGCCCATTCGCTTGGTAAAGGTCACTTCGCAAACGATTGGCCCAAGGATAAAGAAGAGGAATGCCACCGGTGTGTTGGCTTGCAACAAAAGAGCCCAACGGAAGTGGCAAGTGTACAAATTGCTGTCCAGCAACCGTCATGCCAACCACAGACATACCGGCGGCTGGACAAATTGAAACACAGGTATCGGTTTGCCGGCACATGAGCTCGAGAAGCTCAACGCCATCCCGTGTTGTTGTAAGCGCGGCATAGGGTGGGCGGGTCGAGTTCAACGTTTCTCTCCTGAAGACTTTTTTGTCTTGTTCAGTGTATTGAGTTTGGTGCGTTTTTTTGCCGTCGATCGACCTGGCATCATGCCATGCATCAGGCCATGCGGCAGGAGCGTGCACATGCCGGTGATGACTCTATTGACCGTTCCATTAATGTGAACAGATTTACCTTTCTCTGCGGCAGAAATTCCCTGCCTCACTACTTTGTCACTATCCATCCACATAAAACGAGGCAATCGATTCATCTTCGCGCGAGTGCCTTGCACATCATGAAACTCTGAATAGGTATAGCCAGGACAGAGGGCTGTGACATTGACATTGGTTTTGCGTAGTTCAAGTGAGAGCGACCGAGAAAGGCGCAGTACGTAGGCCTTGATGGGTGGATAGAGGCTGCCGGAGAAATCCGGTGTAAAAGCAGCAAGAGAGGCCACGTTGATGATGCGGCCATATTGACGGTGGATCATACCGGGTAGGTACCAATGGCAAAGCTCTGTGAGCGAGGTGAGCATGACCTGGAGCTGATCTGAGATATCTTTCAGAGCGACTCTCGAAAAGGTTGATTTCAACGCATACCCGGCATTGTTGACGAGGATGTCAACCTCGATTTTATGCGTCGCTTCAAAAAGCGATGCGGATGCGGTGGTATCAGACAGATCCATGGCGATGACCGTGCAATTAATGCCATGCTTTTTCGTGAGCTCTTGGGCCAAAATGTCCAGCCGATCGACACGCCTTGCAACCAAAACAAGATTGGCTCCTTTGGCTGACAGTTGGCGAGCAAACTCGGCCCCAATGCCTGCGGAAGCACCAGTAATGAGAGCCGTCTTGCCATGAAATGTATCGTTCATGGTGGTTATTCCCCCAGAGATACCCGTTGGGACTCGGAGTATATCGCACCGCTCGAACAGATGGTCGGCGCCGCGTTACTATGCCTGCTTGAGGAAACCGCCATGGCAACGATCTATGAACGCGATGTGATTGAGAAAGTGGTCGCCAATCTGCCTCTGTTGGGCACGATTGAAGATGGTTTTGCGGCCCATGCCCAAGGGCGGGTTGTGGTGCCTCCGGTTGGTGAGTTGAACTTTCAAGATCCGCCAGGTGACACACACATCAAATATGGCTACATCAAAGATGACGACGTCTTTGTGATCAAGATCGCTTCGGGGTTTTATGAAAATCCAACCCGCGGACTGGAGTCGGGATCGGGTTGTATGTTGGTGTTTAGTCAGGAGACAGGCCAACTCTATTCAATATTGCTGGATGAAGGCTACCTGACCGATGTGCGCACCGCACTGGCTGGGGCCATTGCAGCAAAATACCTGGCACCGAAAGAAGTTGATGTGATTGGTGTGCTTGGGACCGGTGTTCAGGCGCGGATGCAAGTCTTGGCGCTGGCCGATGTCAGGCCTTGTAAGCGGATTGCGGTCTGGGGGCGATCGCCAGATGGGGCGATGCGCTATTTACAAGCCATGGAAGGAGAGGGCTACGAAGTGACGCTCTGCGATACGCCGGCCGATGTCGCCGCTCAAGCAAAGCTTCTGATCACAACGACGCCATCTGCAACCCCGCTTCTAAACGCCAAGGATGTGCAAGTGGGTACCCATATCACCGCCATGGGTTCTGACACACCAGGCAAGCAGGAACTCGCGGTCGATGTTATTGCTCGAGCCGATCTGGTTGTTGCTGATAGTCGCTCACAATGCGTCGAGCGAGGAGAGATTGCCAAAGCAGTGCAGGCTGGTGTGTTCGAACTCGACAAGGCGATCGAGCTCGGCGAGGTTGTGCAGCAGCCATCGTTGGGGCGGACTTCAGAGAATCAAATCACGGTGGCCGACCTGACTGGGGTCGCTCATCAAGACATTCAGATTGCCAAGGCAGTCGTGGAAGCATTGGGATAACAAGACATGCGATTCAAACAGTTTGTAATGGAGCGAATGCAATCGCTTTACGAGAACGATGTTGATTTCAACCTCACTGAAAGTGGATGGCATCCGCTGACCATTCGCCAGGTGGTTCCAGAAGAGGTCATTGAGAGTCTGATCGACCTTGAGTTGGGCTATGGTTATAGCCATGGAAAACATGATCTGCGTCAGCGCATTGCCGATTGGTATCCCGATGATGTCACCGCCGATCATGTGATGGTGACCAATGGTTCTGCTGAGGCCAATATGGTCATCATGCTCAGCATGCTTGAGCCAGGTGATGAGTTGGTCTTGATGGGCCCGAATTACATGCAGATCGACGGATTGACACGCGGTCTCGGTATTGAAGTCAAGACACTGTTGCTGCGTCCCGAGTTAGACTGGCTGCCGGATATGGAAGAAGCAAAAAAGCTGATCACTGATCGCACGGCGATGATCAGTGTCTGCAACCCGAATAATCCAACCGGTCAAATTATGCCGCCGGAGATCATGCAAGGTTTGGGAGCCTTGGCTCAGAAGCACGGCGCTTACTTGCACGCCGATGAGATTTATCGTGGTTCAGAACTCAGTGGCACCGATACACCATCGGTGCGCGAGCTCGGTACGCACACACTTGCCACTGGTGGACTCTCGAAAACCATGGGACTGCCCGGGCTGCGCATTGGTTGGGTTGTTGCCGAGCCAGATGTCATTCACAAATGTTGGCATCACAAAGACTACACCTCAATTACCAGCTCAACGTTGTGCCAGGCGATTGCAACCTATGTACTTGAGCCAACAACACGCAAGCGCATTTGCGATCGCAGTCGTACGGTGCTGGGCCGGAACATCACAATCTTCCAGGACTGGATGGACCGCTATCCAGGTGTCTTCTCCTGGCTGCCACCCAAGGCTGGCGGCATGGGTTTTGTGAAGTATGACTTGCCGATGGGTTCTTCGGAGCTTTCCGATGAACTGCGTATCAACGAGAGTGTCTTTGTAGTGGCCGGTGACTGCTTTGGCTTCGACAAATATCTGCGCTTCGCTATCGGGATGGAGTCAGACCATTTTGCGGCAGGTCTAGAGCGCGTCAGTGAGGGATTGGCCCGCCTCTTTCCAAAGCGCATCATGGCTGGGGTGAGCTGAGGAGCCTTGCTGGTGCTTACCAGCGGGGGGCTTCATGATCCTCAACCCAATCATCTTTGAGTTTCTTAAGTGATTCGACAACGTCGGGTTGACTTGCGGCAAGATCATTTTCTTCACTGATGTCATCAGCGAGGTTGTAGAGCTCAAAATCACCACCATTGAATTGGACCAGCTTCCATTGACCTTGGCGGACCGCAGCATTCTTCTTTTGTTTCCAGAACAGGGCGCGATTGGGAGCCAGCTCGCGATCACCAGTGAGCATGGGAGACAGATCAATACCATCGAGTCGAGGTGTTTTGGTTGCATAGCCAACGGAGGCAGCGTTCAGCGCGGTTGGAAAAAGATCTAAGGCACTGACTGGATGCTCGTACACAACGCCAGCAGGCCAGGTCGCTGGCCACCGTGCTGCGAATGGAACCCGAATACCTCCTTCATAAGGTTGTCCCTTCTTGCCACGCAAAGGCGTGTTGTCGGCGCCCGCTAAGGTCTGTCCACCATTGTCATTGAGGAAGACAACGATGGTATTGTCTGCAATGTGGTTGCGATCAAGCGCCTGGAGTACTTTGCCAACCGCATCATCCATCGACATGGTCATCGCCGCTAGCTTACGCCGCTTGGCGCTGAGTTCGGGATTGGTTTTGTCAAGCTTCTCTTTGGTCGCGTGTAGTGGTGTGTGTACTGCATTAAAAGACAAGTACATAAAGAAAGGTTTTTGAGCATGTCGATCAATATAAGCCGCGGCTTCTTGGCCAAGGGCATCAGTCATGTAAGTGAAGTCTTCATCAATTGGCTCACGATCGCGAAGCAGTCGGTTGAGTTTGGTGTGCTTCTTTCCAGTCGTTGGATAGAAGCTGCGTGCGCCTTGTAAAAAACCATAGAAATCATCAAAGCCACGGGATAAGGGATGGAAGTGCGGCGCATAGCCAAGATGCCACTTCCCCAATGCGATGGTGCGATAGCCTTGGGCTTTTAATGCATCGGCGATGGTGACTTCTTCGACGGGCAGGCCATTGACTTCAGAATATTTGGGTGGAATGTTGTTGTGATGTCCAAAGCGCTGTTGGTAGCGACCAGTCAAAAGGCCGGCGCGGCTGGGGCTGCACACCGATGCGGAGACATAACCCTGAGTGAAACGAACGCCCGTTTCAGCAATGCGATCGATGTTGGGTGTGGGGAAGTCTTTGCTGCCGTGCAGAGAGAAGTCAGCGAAGCCCGCATCATCTGAGACAATGATGATGATGTTGGGGGCTGAGGATGTGGCAGGAGCCTGATCTGGTTTTTCGACAAGGCGTGGAAGTGCACGGGTCAGAAATGTTTCAGCGTGGGCGACATCGGTTGATATTTCAACGATTTGCCATGCGTAGGGATCTGTGTTGCCCGATTGGCCAACTCGTGTCGCCAACAGCAGGATCTGCTCATCAGGGCGCTGATCGGGATAGGTGATGAGAAAAGTAACCAAGACGCGGTGCTCACGCTCGCTCCTGCTCATGGTCTCATAGAGTTGGCTGACGGTGCCCGCTTTTAATCGCTGCTGTAACTGGTGTGGGGTCATTTCTCCGGCATCACCTGACCAGACTTCCGGTGCAAACAGCTTCTCGACACCAGTAAAATCAGCACTACGGACCGCTTCGAATGTTTTCTTATAGAAGGCGGCATGGTGTCCATGTGCCAGACACGTTAAGAAGAGCACAAGGCAAAAGGGCAACAGAAGAAAGCATTGTCTGTGTTTCATGTTCAAGAGAATGACCCTACGTCATGTGAGAAGAAGCATGTCTCATTCCTGAGATATGATAGTCGCTCAGTTTCTATGGGGGCCTCTCTCATCGACATCTCAGTACAATCTGTGCTGAGCCTCCGTCATTT
>CALCOW010000505.1 GCA_937899935.1 uncultured Phycisphaerae bacterium | reverse complement strand
CGGTATTTCATCTTGAGCCGCTCGAAGGATTTCTCTTGCCTCGTCGACATTTGTGCCTTCCAGGCGCACCACCAGTGGAACCGTGAAACCGACTTCATTGGCAGCCCTTACGATCGAACGAGCAATGCGATCACACTGCATGATCCCGCCAAAGATATTGACAAGCACCCCTTGCACCTTTTCATCACCAAGGATGATACGAAATGCCTCGGTGACAGCTTCTTCATCCGCCCCACCGCCTACGTCAAGGAAATTAGCCGGTTCACCGCCAGCGAGCTTGATGATATCCATGGTGCTCATCGCAAGACCGGCCCCGTTCACCAAACACCCAATATTCCCATCCAAGGCAACAAAGTTAAGACCAGCTTCTTTGGCACGCTCTTCGGCTGGATTTTCCTCAGACTTATCATGCAATGCTTGGATGTCTTTGTGTCGGAATAGGGCATTGTCATCGAAGTTGAATTTCGCATCGATGGCCAGAAGACGGCCATCGGGTGCCTGTTCCGTAGCCGGGGTTAAGACCAATGGATTGATTTCAACCAAGGATGCGTCTTTGGCTTCATAAAGTTTGACGAGCTTCATAAAGATATTTGCCGCTTGATTGATCTGCTTCCCTTTCATGCCCAATTCAAATGCCAACGCTCTCGCTTGATACGCTTCGAGTCCAGCAAGTGGATCAATCGGCACATGATGGATTGCATCAGGATGGCTCTCGGCAACCGTTTCTATCTCAACACCACCTTCAGAAGAAGCAATCAGCGCATTGCAGCCATGCCCGCGATCGGTTGTGATGGCCACGTAGTACTCATGCTCAATATCAACAGCCTCCGCCACCAATAACGTGGTAACGGCAAGACCTTCTGGTCCAGTTTGATTAGAGACCATGCGGTTGTTCAACATAAAAGTGCCCGCTTCAACGGCTTCATCAACACTTTTGACTAGTTTCACAAAGCCGGCTTTGCCGCGGCCACCTGCATGTACCTGAGCCTTCACGACAACTTGTTCAGCACCACTGTCGAAGAGCTTGGCTGCATGGGCCTTGACTTCTTCAACCGTCTTGGCCACGGATGCCTCTGGTACCGGAACCCCTGCATCGGCCAATAGTTGCCGAGCCTGATACTCATAGATTTTCATCTAAGTGATCTCCTGATAGTAAACTTCAAGGAGGCATCCTATCAGAGCTGACCATCAGGCGCTTGGA
>CALCOW010000504.1 GCA_937899935.1 uncultured Phycisphaerae bacterium | reverse complement strand
GAGTTCAGACGTGTGCTCTTCCGATCTGCGATTCGATGGCAGCTTTTGGCGGCATTGTGGCGATCAATTCGGTCGTCGATCAAGGCATCGCAGGCGCCATGGCATCGGGCGACAAGTTCTTTGAAGTGATTGTGGCCCCAGACTTCACCGAAGATGGCTTCAAGATACTGTCCGAACGATGGAGTAATATTCGTTTGCTTGCCGTGGGAAACACAAGCTACCACGGTCGCCGACAGCTCAATTGCCGATCAATTCCTGGCGGACTTCTGGTCCAAGAACATGACACGAAGACACCACGGGCAGAGAATTGGCGGCTGGCTGCAGGACCAGAACCCAGCGATGAAATGGTGACCGATGCACAAGTTGCTTTAATTGTCGCTAAGCATCTGAAGTCGAATGCAATCGCTATTGCTGCTGATGGCGCTTTGTTAGGCGCTGGACCAGGTCAAGTCGATCGTGTTTCGGCGTGTCAGATTGCCATTTCCAAAGCAGGTGAGTCGCTCCGGAATGCCAAGGCTCCAGTCGCTGCATCAGATGCCTTTTTCCCGTTCGCCGACGGCCCAAAACAACTGATCGATGCTGGCGTTAAATGCATCATCGAGCCCGGTGGCTCGCGCCGTGATGATGAGACGATCGCTCTCTGTGACCAAGCGGGAATTAGCTTGCTGATGACCGGCGTGCGGCATTTCAGGCATTGAATTGTTGCTTGTCGCGTCCGAGAAAACAATTCTCTTACAAAAGCCTGGACCTTACGTTTTGCGCGAGGCCATCTTGGCTGTACGATAATAAGTGTGTGGCAGCTTTTGCTGTGGTAAGGAGGAACAAACTTGACCACCCTCCCAGCCGGTCTCAATCAGCAAGTCCTTGTACTCAATAAGGCTTATGCTGCCATTCGTGTGGTCAGCGCCCGCCGTGCGTTCATACTCCTTGCCAAACATGCTGCAGAAATCATCGCCCTCGAAGGCGAACGCTATATCAATTACGACTTCGCGACCTGGACAGAACTTTCGGAATTACAGCAACATTTAGAACCCGAGGAACACAGTTGGATTCGAACGCCTCGTTTTTCAATTGCCATCCCCACCATTGTTCGACTCTTTCGATACGACAAGTTTCCGGCCATTCGACCGACCTTAAACCGTCGCAATATCTATGCACGCGACCACAATCTGTGTCAATACTGTGGCACGCGTTTTGCCACCCGTGAACTCACCCTCGACCACGTGGTGCCCCGCGTTCAAGGCGGTGTCCATTCATGGGAAAACCTCGTCTGCGCATGCGTCGACTGCAATCGACGCAAAGGCGGACGAACCCCTCGGCAAGCTCGAATGCAACTGATTAAAACACCGCGTGAGCCAAGTCGACCGACGGCACGATCACTTCGCGTCGGGCCTCGGACCTATCGTAGCTGGCGAGCATTCCTCAATGACGCTTACTGGAATGTCGAATTAAACGACTAAAGGCCAGAGTGTTTCAGATGACTCAAAGGCACCACTAAGTGGCGCCGATCGTTACATCCAGCGGCTGTGGAGATGGGCGATAGTTTGGCTCCAGTGCCAGTGACAATGGCAAGCGACGCCCATCACCGTCATACGGAATATTATCTTGATCAATGATGCGCTGAATCGCCATCACACCTTCAATCAGCATTTCAGGACGTGGTGGACAACCTGGCACGTAGACGTCAACGGGAATGAACTGGTCCACGCCTTGGACGACCGCATAGGTATCGAAAACACCGCCAGTGGATGCACAAGCGCCCATTGAGATGACCCACTTCGGCTCACACATCTGGACGTAGATACGCTGCAACACTGGCAACATTTTGACGGCCACCCGACCAGCAACAATGAGCAGATCTGCCTGACGCGGACTAAAGCGAAAAACCTCGGCACCAAATCGCGCCAAATCAAAGCGACTAGAGGCCGTCGCCATAAGCTCAATTCCACAGCATGCTGTAGCAAATGGCATTGGCCAAACACTTGATCTGCGTGCCCAGTTAATCACCCGATTCAATTGCGTGGTAAGCAATCCATCGACCGGCAATGCTGCTTCAAGACCCATTAGTACCTTCCATCCAGATTGAGAATAAGCACCGTTTGTGTACTGGAACAAACGGCTCTCTGAACGCACATATTAGGCACCTCAGCCGGTTCCGGTAACCAGGCAGACGGCATAATCCAACTCTTCGGCCTACTTTTAATCACAACTGTAGTTTCAGTTCCTAACCGCCCTCAACCCACCCTATGGGCTTCCCGATGGTCCTGGAGTGAGGCATCTATTGCAAAATCTCGTCCGTACACGGCTCCTGCTGAGTGTGATCATCCTCTGCATGGCCGCTCTGGCAAGCACCCCGGCCCATGGCTTTCTGGCCGGTCCAGAGCAACACCACACCAAACGCACTGCCCAGAACACCGCCAATGTACAGGGTTCATCTCAGGGCTTTTTGAAAGCCAGGCAGCTGCTTGGGCCAGAATTTCGTCTTTATGAGACTGAGAGGTATGTCATCCTCTCTGATGCAGATCCAGATTGGACCCGTGAGCAAGGTCGGTATCTCGAGCGCACCTACCACCAATTTCATCGCTTCGTGAAGTGGCTTGACCTTCAACCTCTGCCACTTCAACACAAGCTGGTTTGCATTCTCTTTGAAGAGAGAGCCAACTATCAACGCTTTGCGGCCTCCAACGATGATATTTCCTCTCCATGGATCGCCGGCTACTTCGCTCCAAAACATGACTGGATGGTTTTCTACCACATTGAGGCCAGCCCAAGCCTCTCGGCCGCACGCGATCAATTAACCCGCATGCGAATGGAACTCAATAGTCTGGAAGCCAAAACCAGAACCGCTTCGCCGCAAGACCTTGCCGGATTAAATGAACGCGTGGCTTTATATAGAGACCATCTCCAGCAACAACAGCACCGTGTCAATGTCTTTGCCTCTGAAACAAGTACCGCGACTACGATTCATGAAGGTGTCCATCAACTGATGTTTCACACGCGAATCCAATCACCTCTACGCGTCTATCCTTTGTGGATTTCAGAAGGCCTGGCTATGAATTTTGAGACCAACGTTCCAAATCAGGCGTTCGGCCCTCAATATGAATCAACCATGAGGCTCGAGCAGTTCACAGAGATCGTGCGCCAGAACGCACTCATGCCACTCTCTGAGCTCATCGAATATGAAATGCATCCGCCACACGACGAAAAGAAGGTGCGCACGATTTATTCTCAGAGCTACGGTTTCGTTGCCTATCTGGTCCGTTTCCACCGCCCAGAGCTCCGCAACTATCTGGAGATCATGCGGACAACCGCACCAGTACGACTCGGCACTGGTGAACAACGTGCGATATTCGTCAAGTGTTTTGGAAATCCCGAAACCTTGGAAGCACGTTGGCTTCGCTACGAACAGGCTCGACTCGCGGCGTCTGATTATGAAGAGAAAAGCGAAGAACGCGGGCCGACGCTGCGACAAAAGTAATCAGCCTTTGGTCACAGCCTGCTCAAGCTTGCCCGAAACTTCACGTAAGACCATTGAAACCCGAGCGACATCAGACGAAAGCTCTCGCTTGAGATGTGAGACCAAGGCTTGGACTGGCTCAGGCAGATCTTCAGCATCTCGTGCCGTGCGATCACACCAAGCCTCCCATGGTCGCAGCGCGTCGCGGAGTTCCTGCAAGTCACCGCGCATCTGACTATTGACTTCAATAGCCCCTGCCAGTGATCCAGCCAGGCTCTCACCTTGTTCGAGCTGATCAGCCATGAGTCGTTGATGGCTTTCTTGCTCAGACGTCAGGTTGACCAAAGCCTGCCCTGCTTGCTGCGCCCGCGCTTCAAGCTCTTGCAGTCGGTTCATCGTGACCTCTGATTCAGACGCCAAAGCCTGCTTGGCCCGCTCACATTCGCCAACCGTGGACAACGCTCTTGCTGCTTCTTCTCGAGCCATCAGAGTTGTTTCAACCGTTCGATAAGAAAGCGATGCAATTGTGCGCTCTAAGGACTCCATCAATTGTTCAAGCCCGTCACAGCGTCGCGTAAGATCTTGAATCTGAATCTGACGATCGGCGGCATCTTGACAGTGCCGTTCGATCGCATCGTCTAGTTGCTCGATGGCCAAGTGTGAGGTCTCAGTCAGCGCATTGGCTGCGACGGTTGACGCTTCCTGTAGACCAGCTTCAACTTCCTTTTGCACCTGCCCCAATGACGCAGCCACCTGCTGGGCTGTTTGACTCAACGACTTTTCAGCTTCCTGGGCTTCGGCGCCACTGCGACGAATAATCGCCGATTGCTCACTCAGTGCTTTGAGCAGACGCGCTCCAACCTGCAATCGGTCCTGCAAGCGGCTTGTGGCATCCACCATCTCAGACTTTTCTTGGCGGATTTCACCAAGCAAACTTCCCAGAGACTGACGGGCGGCTGTGGCTTGCTCAATTTGAACTGCCAGTGCGCTACTGAGTTCGCTAAAAGCTTGTTGATCAAGAACCCGCGGTGTCATGAGCACCGGAACCTGCGCCTCAATATCAACGCGGGTGCGAGGTTCCCTTACGTCGCTCTGCACCGGTCCAGCAGGCGAAACGCTCACAACCACCGGCTGGGTGTCTTTAAGGTGAGGCATGGAAGAAGGTTTGGAACTCTCTTGAGTAGATACGGACTTGCTCACCGGTATGGACATCAAGACACCTAGCTGGGCGATAAGTTCACGATCGAAGCAGACGCACGCGCGACCACTTCCTCGACCAGCGTATTATCGGTCACCTGCACGACAGATGGTCAATTCTTGCGCCAAGCAATCTGAAGCGAGGCCTGATGAGGTGCGATGCCTGCCCTCTTGGACCCTCAGACCGTGTCAAGGGTCTGTTTGAGGGACATCTCGCCACTGAGGCCCAGCTGGGCCTCGCGGAGACGCTGGATCAACGGCCCTGATTCACGGCCCGCATCGACCATTTCAAAGCCAATGTCCATCAAGTCACGCAGGGCGATCTGCTCAGGTGGACGGGCCAGCGAAAAACAGCTGTCTTTACCCTCGACCCGTAAGACGTGGCCCTTCAGGGTGAGCTTTTGCAACATCTGTGAAACCGCCCGAACAGGAAGTCCCGTCTCACGGGCAACTTGATCAACGTAGACCGGGCAGCCATCTTGGAAACCCTCCGCCACGACCTCCATCACGAGCAGAATCGAAGCGGGATCAACAATGGTCGAGGCCTCCTCAAAGGGCTGAATCGCAGCCAAGTCATGCCCCTTAATACGTTGAATCGTGGTGGTGACCTGCAGACCAAAGAGGATCACCACCCACATGACGTAAATCCAAAACATGAACAGTGGAATCAAGCCCAAGGAACCGTAGACCTGCTGGAATGAAACCGCGTTGGACAAATAGACACTCAGTGTCGCCTTCAACACCAAGATCAGTAATGAGGTAACCATCGCACCAATGATGGTTGGTCGCACGCGCATGTGCGTATTGGGAATCAGCTTAAAGGCTAGGAATATGACTACTGAGTTAATTAAAAAGTCCCAGAGAAAACGGCCCACCTGTATCCACGCCGGTGATTCAGATGTTGTAGATGTCAAGGCAAATCCGAGTTTACTCTCGATATATAGCGTCGAGATGAGAAGCAGTGGACTCAGCGTCAGGACAAACCAATACGTGGGAAGACGTCGCGACCATGAGCGACCACCTGGAGCGCGGCAAATTTGATTGAAGCTCTTCTCAATAGTCACCATCAGCGAAAGAGCCGCATAAATAACCACCACGATGCCGACCCATGTCAGGGCTGTTAGATTCAAATCCATCGCAGACTTGACCATTTCAAGTAACCATGAACCTAAGTCTTGCTTCTCTGGCTGACCCGCTGCGGCATTGACCGTTGACACTGATACACCATCAAGGTTCAAGCCAGCTATCAATTTCTGAACATAGCCTATAAAACCATCGGGACCCGACAGCGCACGAATAATGAGGGTTGTCACAACCAATACTGGTAACAACCCAAAAAGCGTTCGAAAAGAGAGTGCTGCGGCCATCTGCCCAGCACGATCTTGACGTAATTGTCGTGCACCAAATCGGGCGATGTTGTACCCCATACGGGTACGCGTTTGCCAGAGTGTCAACTCATCTTGAGGTCGCGTCAGTACACGGCGCAACCAACTCGATACGATGATGATCTGGTCTTTTAGCATAGATCGATTCCCTGACTTCAGATTGAGTTTCTGATTCCTTCCAGAGGTTTATAAACAGCCGCTGTCAGGTTTCTGCCAACCTCGCTAGCATACGTTGTTCCTCGGCATTCCAGAACCTCCAACCGTTGATCCGGACCAGCTCAATGACCAGGTCAGATAAAGACAGCCATTCCGCACAAAGAAAGCCTATCGGCCAGACCAAAAGTCGCCATACGGACGGGCCACCTGCCCCTTCTTCCAACTGGCAGGAGACCAACCAAGCTGACACCGATCGACCGCTTTCGCAACCAGACTCAATCGATACCGATGCGTTTGCCAACATGTCATCCGCTCAGGCTCGACGAGAAGGCGTGAGACTTCAGAAGGTCATGGCCCAGGCTGGGGTCGGTTCCCGTCGGCACTGTGAAGAGCTTATTCTCAACGGCGATGTTTCAATTAATGGCCATGTCCTTAAAGAACTGCCAATCTGGGTACATCCAGTTCACGATCACATCACGGTCAATGGCCGGCGAATCAATACGCCGCAAGCTCCGGTCTACATCATGCTCTATAAACCACGTGGTGTCGTCTCGACCACCAGTGACGACGAAGGCCGCCGATGTGTCACTGACATGGTGCGCCATAAGGCTCGCCTGTATCCAGTCGGTCGACTCGATAAGGAGTCTAGTGGATTGCTGCTTTTGACCAATGATGGTTTGCTGGCTTCCCGCCTCACGCATCCACGCCATGGTGTCACCAAGACATACGAGGTGATTGTACGAGGCACGCTTGATGACAAAGCCATGGCGAAGATTCGCAAAGGCGTTTTTCTGACCTCCAAAAAGAGTCAAAAGAAAAGACCTC
>CALCOW010000503.1 GCA_937899935.1 uncultured Phycisphaerae bacterium | reverse complement strand
GTACTACTCAATGCACTTAAGCAATTCAATGTTCCGGTGAAAGATCAAATTTCGATTGTCTATGAGTTGAAAAAGACCGGGGCACTCCATGCGGAGATCGTGCACAAATGACATCAATCTCGTCATCACAATTGAGTTCGATGTCGATGCCAACCAGTATTGCCGCCAGTCGTTCCGTTTCAAACAATGGCAATGCATTTTCAGAAATAATAAATCCAAATCAAGCCACATCTTCTGATGGGCTTACGGTTCACCAGGCGGCAGAAAAATTAGTTTCATCTGCGTTGATCATGCCAATCATTCAACAAATCCATGGTGACAATAATTTTAGAGCAGGTGTGTTCAAGCCTGGTGATGCTGAGCGAAGATTTCAGCCCATGATGGACTATTACTTGGCGGATCAGATTGTGAGCGGTGCAAACTTTGATTTGACAGAAGCCGTTGTAGAGAGGCTTCAATCAAGGATTAGTAGTAAGGGATTGCAAGCGTGATCGAGAACCAAAAGCAACAAGCTCAAGTTGAACGACTCGACTCTGTTCTTGTCTTACAGATTAAGGCACACGAGAAACTCTTGATCTGTCTCAGTCATTCACAGGAAGCAATACGTGTTGCTGACATGGATGCTTTTGGTCGCGCCTGTCAAGAAAAACATGATATCGCTCTTGAAATTACAGATCTGGAGCGCCAACGGCTTGAGTTGATTGGATCGCTTACAGCTTTGATGACTCCAGATGCTGATACGCCACTGAAGCTCAACGCGCTGGCACTGCTGGTCGGTGATCCCATGCAGGGGCGACTACAGCTACGAGCGGATGCGTTGCGAAAAATCATTCAAGAGGTTCGTAAAAAAAGCAGTGTGGTTGGCCAAGCCGTTGAAGTATTAGGCCGTCATATGACGGGACTCGTCCAGACGGTACAAGGTGCGATGACGGGTACTGGTCTGTATGGCAAGCGAGGGCGATTCGATGATGGTTGCCAGCTTCGTTTTAGTGTGGATTTGCGTTCTTGATTGTTAGTCAAAATCAACTCAGGAGTTGACAACAATGAGTCTCAATGGAGCTTTGCAGATCGGACAATCGGCGCTGTTTGCATCGTCTGCAGCGCTACAGGTTGCTGGCAACAATATGGCTAATGCAGCCACGCAAGGCTTCCACCGTCGCACCATTAGTCTAGCGCCATTGGGATCTGGTGGTGTTGCAGGTTTTGGTCAAGGTGTCCAGATTCTCAATGTTCGTCGCGAAGTTGATATTGCTCTTCAAGCGCGCTATCGCGACTCATTGAGTCAAGAAATGCGTGCAGCGATGGACTTTCGTTACGCATCAGCCATAGAAACACTTCAAAATGAGTTGAGCGAAAATGATGTCTCTAGCCTGCTAAGTCAATTCTTCAATAGCTTTTCCGAGCTTGCCAACAACCCCAGTGATCACGCGATGCGTGCTGTGGTCGTGCAAGAGGGCGTCTCATTGGCAGCGCGACTGTCAAGTCTTCGAAGTGACTATAACACCGTCCTACAGGAAGTTAATCAGTCGTTGAGCATTTCTGTGTCTGCAGCAAACGACATGCTTGAGCAAATCGCACAGATCAATCAGCAGATTAGTACCCAGGAAGGTGCTGGTAGTGATGCGACTGCATTGAGAGATCAACGTGACACAGTGATTGATGAATTGGCACAACTCGTTGATGTTTCAGTTATTGAAAAGGCAAGCGGTAGTGTCGATGTTCTTGTTGGTTCAATACCTGTTGTGATAGGCTCAGAATCTCGTGGTCTGGAGTTGCGTCAAACCAACGAAGGTAATACCACTCATATGTCACTTCGAGTTGGAGCTGATGGTACATCTCTGAACGTTAATGGTGGAGCGATCGGTGGTCTTCTTACGCAACGTGCAGAAA
>CALCOW010000502.1 GCA_937899935.1 uncultured Phycisphaerae bacterium | reverse complement strand
GCTCCCGTATAGGCGGCGGTGATATTGACAGTACCAGGTGCTATATCTGGAAACTGCGCAATCGGTAGCGTCAGTACAGAAACACCACCAGCCAACAACATGATAATTGCAACAGCCGTAGCGAAGATTGGTCGGTTAATAAAAAACCCGGTCACGTGCTGCCAGCTCCCGTACTGCTGGACTTTCCGTCACCATCTTTCTCAGTTGCTTTTGTAGTGTCGTCACCCTTAGAAGAGTCAGAATTTGTTTTGCCTGATACTGGTTCTTTCTGTGTCTTCCCTTGCTTCGTTTTATCAGTCGCGGGATCTGCATCTGCACCGCCAGACAAGGTTGCAGCGGTGAGTGCCTTCGCATTAGAGTCCTTCACAAAAGCATTTGCATCTTCAAGTTTTGGTGTGACTTTAACGCTTGCTTTAACTTTAGTCGGATCACCTTGAACGATAACCTGCTGGCCAACTTTAAGGCCAGACTTGATAATTCGAAAGCCCTCGTACGCTGAACCTGTCGTCACTATCTGACGTTGAATCTCATTATCACTCGTGACAATGAATACGTATTGATCACGAGGTTCACTACGCACCGCGTCCTGCGGCACCACAATCGTGTTGGGAAGCATACGCAGTTTAATTCTCAGATTGACATACATGCCTGGAAGCACGAGTTTTTCTGTATTCGGAAAGACCGCTCTTGCTAGAAAAGTTGATGTTTGTTGATCTACTTCATTATTAATAAGATCAAGAACTCCATCATATTTCTTTGACTGGCCATCAACACCAGCGACGGTCACTTGAACATCCACTTGACCTGCTTGCTTTGCACTAAAGAAGTCTGTGAGGTGGTTCGCTGATGGCTCAAAGATAACTCGCATTGGATCTAACGTCACCAATGTTGTCAGAGTCGTATTCATACTTGGGCCAACAAGATTACCTACGTCGACCTGTGTATGACCAACACGACCCGCAAACGGAGCTACCACATCCGTGTAAGAGAGATTGAGTTCGGCGTTCAGAATATCCGCCTCAGCACTTGCCGCTTGTGCCTCACTTGACTCGTATTGAGCTTGGGCCTGATCCATTTCATATTCACTGGCGGCACCCTTACTAAATGCGTTTGCCGTCTCATTACGATTGAACCTTTGAAAGGCGAGATTCGCTTTTGCTTCTGCCAACGCTGCGACTGAATTTGCGAGTTCTAACTCATATTGATCTTGTTGAATCAAGTACAATCGCTGACCAGCTTCAACATCTGTGCCTCCAACAAAATTACGCTCTTCAAGATAACCCTCGACTCGCGCAACGATGTCGGCTTTTAGGACTGCTTGGGTAATAGCTGGGTAGTACCGATAGTCGGGCACATCTTTCGCGATTGCCTTGACCACAACAACCTCTGGTGGTGGTGCCGTCGCCGTCGTCTCGCTTGATTCACTCTTCTTACAACCTGTGGTCAACGCGTTCAACGTGAGGAGCATGCCTACGACACAGGTGGCTAGAAAGCCGCCCCCTTGGGGTTGTACTCGTAACCGTATGAGATGCATAAGAAACAGTCCCTTTCACTCCTTGACCGCTCGAGACGGACTCGCACCGCTGCTCTGGAAGAGAAGCGTACTTTGCCCGCCCTCAGGCAGCAACGTGAGGCAATACAAGTCTCAAGAACCGATCTCACGGCCAATCCCAGAATGAAGAGTGGTCAGCCATAGCAGCCCAAATAACACATTTCTGATCAAACTTGTCTCCTTCACCAATTGTGGCTGCCTTGTAAGGCCACTGGTCTAGGGAACGATAGA
>CALCOW010000501.1 GCA_937899935.1 uncultured Phycisphaerae bacterium | reverse complement strand
CGACTCGCAATCCAATACCTTTAGTTGTTTTTTATTTCCCAGGCTCGTTCAACAGCTCTATAGCCTTTTGGGTCATATTCAAGCAACTCGTCTCGATCACGTGGGTACCAATCGTTTTGACCAAAGTAGGCTTCCGTGAGTTCAGCAAAATATTCTTCCTGATTCGTTGCGGCATAAGCTTTGACCAACTTATTCGGATCACGTCGTGACGGCACCCTCTGATAAAGTCCACGAGCCATGGCCGCCTCATAAGCTCCTTTAATATCACTTTGATCGAGACCTAGTTCGACATTGTGATAAGCATGGGCGAGTTCATGAAGCATGGTCTCTGGCGCCCACTCAAAGACTTTGTGCTCATACATAATCGCGTGCGGATTAATAAAGTGAACACCTGGTGCCATATGCGGGTTGAGTCCGTGATTTCGCAACCACTCTGGACTGCGATGAAATGGAATCACACCATTTTCGCCTGGTCGTAGTGGATAGCCAGGTTCATTACTCACATAAATAGGTATCGTCTTAAGAAACCTCAACTGTTTGCTTGGAATCGATTGTTCAATGTAATCAAGGCGATCGTCGAGCGTATCCCGAATATCTCTAACAAGTTTGTGATCCCTCGTAAGATCTTGTTCGATCAGAAGCTTCCAGCCTCTGACATCGAATATCTGATAAGTCCAGGTGTTCCCTTGATCGCGAAAGATCTCCATAGACGCAGTCGATTTAGAACCTGCTTCTCGATATGCTTTGATGAGCGCGCTGGCAGCATCATCTAATGCGGCCTTGAACTTGTCTCCGGTTATGTTGGTTGCCACTAAGACACCAAATCCAGCTTCGGGGGCCAGCCAAGCAACGCAGCGCCATCGACCATTACTACCTGAGTGTGTCAGTATGGGGCCCTTGGCCCACGATCTTTTCACAACCGCCCAACCCAAGGCGTAGTTCTGTCCCTCAGGCGGACGGTGCATAAAAGAGAAGCTGGATTGAGGAAGAAGATCTGTATCTCCGACACTCCCCCGCAAATGTAAAGCTGCAAATGCAGCCCAATCTTGCATTGACGAAAAAACGCGGCCTGCTGGCCCTGTCGCCAATGGATTATCAGCGCTCGCACCAGGTTCCACTGGCTTTCCGTTGGGATGTCCCCAAGGCTGACTCACCTCGCCATGTCGACCGGGCACCCCGAATCCAGTTGCGGACATTGCCAGCGGCCAAAAGAGACGCTGCCGCATCAATGTTTCCCAACTTTGATCAGCTGCCTCTTCCGTCATAGCGCCAGCAATGACATAACCAATATTCGAATATGACTTTTTTGTTTTGGGTTCACAAATAGGCTCTTCCATGAGCGCCTTAGCCACAAGCCTTCGCCGTTGCTGCTGAACCGTACCGCTTTCACTTAACAGATCTGGATATCCTCGTTTCATACCGGAGCGATGCGTTAATAGGTCCAACAACGTTACGTCTCTATATACGTCATTCATTGGCAACTCTGGAAATGCCTCACTCATTGTGAGATCCCAACGAAGCGTCCCTTCATCAACGAGTATCGCACACAAAGTGGCAGCCATTGCTTTCGTACAAGATCCAAGTTGCCATTGGTCGTCTTCTGTAACCTCAATAGGGGAACCAATTTTACGAAAACCAACAGAACTTACTTGGCAATCACCATCGCTTGTCACGATTGCACCTGCCAAAGCAGGCAAGCCATATTGCACCCGAATTGACTCTAACTGTTCATCTAGAGATGGCGTATTCCCAATTGCAGGCGACAACGATATCATGCTTGCAATAAGCATGACTGTGCTGAGCTTGATTTGTGACATGCTTCTCTATTCCTTGTTGATCAACCTCATTCGAGAGCAATCCAACTTTATTAAAGGTATCCCATTTTTCCTTATCTAACACACCAATAAGGATACCTGTCGTAATTTTTCACTTATAAAGGGTGAGCATAAATGACAACGAGTCACGATCGGCCAAAGGATGCCACTCATTTTTGGACAGTTGTATTGCCCATTCAAACATTGTTGCTTACGGCTTATGTGGCGCCAGTGTACGGCTTCAACGCACTAATCCAACCCATCAATCGTATTTTTTCCCCTATGTCTGGATCTATTGTTGGTGCCATACTCTTTTTAGGAATTGGCCTTGGCGCTCTTCTGCTCCCACAGCTCAAGAAGATTATTCCCAATCCAAAATTCTTGCTACTGGTGTCATCGATTTTCATGAACGTAGGACTCGCTTTAGCTGCACTCGCATGCTGGCTTGACTGGTTCTGGCTCATGATTGTTGGACTCTCAGTGCTTGTCGGATTCTTCCTTAGCAACTTTTATAGCATCGTTACTTTCTACTTTGTAAGTTGGGGTCAACATGTCGGCCGTGTGGGTCTGATTTCTGGTGTTGTTGGCTTGTGCTTTGGAATCTGGGCAGCTCTTTACTCTTTCTTTGCACCACTTGTCTTTAGTGCTATGTCTACACCAGTTAGCTTTCTCTTAACGATTGTATTTATTGTGCCAACCATCATTGGAATCATTCTGCTCAAATATCCCGAGGCCACGAACAGTTCAACTACGTCTCAACCCTCAACACCAAACCTGGGCATCAAAGGCATACTCGGCCTGACTTCCTTTTGGCTCTTTTTCGTTTTTTTCCTTCTCTTCCTGACGCCAGGCTTTGGCTTTAAGATCATCGTGCAAGCCATGATTTTGGAAGTCTATCATTCAACACAATCAGTGGCTTCCATTATTGCTGTTGCATTTCTTGGAAGCTATGGAATCTCTCGACTTATATTCGGATTCACCGCAGACAAACTCAAAATCAAACTTATCTTTCTTATATTTTGTGGTGTACAATGCTTAGCATTGCTTGGTTCCGGCATTGCGATACACATTTTCGATGGACCACTTGTCATTGCGGTTTTAATGTGTATCACAGGCGCGATGTTTGGTGCCGGCAAGAGCCTATGGACCGTGCTGCTTGTCAACATGTATGGCCCAGTTAATTACACACATGCAATTCGAGCGGCGCTCCCTGCATATGGCCTCGCTGGTTTCTTCGGGCCTCTTACATTGGCCTTTGCGATTCGTTCGCAAAACGTCATTGACTCTACATCAATCTGGTTCTTTGGAGCAGGTATTGCCCTGCTTGCTTGCTTCTGCCTCATTTGGCTTCTTCGTGTTCATGATTATGAGGCCTATAACAATAAGCGGCGACAAAAGATTAAGCTCTGG
>CALCOW010000500.1 GCA_937899935.1 uncultured Phycisphaerae bacterium | reverse complement strand
TCATCAACAGCAACTGTGTTGCTTCATCCCACCTGAACTGCCCGTTAACGCAAGGATACTTGCGCCCACCCTCCCCAGCCATGATCATGGCCTCGTGATTTCCTAAAACGTAATGGACTTGACCACCGGCGGCAGCGGCTTCACGTTGGAGGCGTCGAATAAGCAGAAGGGTCTCTGTGACCTGATCACCTCGATCAACAATGTCACCATTGAACAGAAGATGTCCGTCACCCCAAGTCCAGTTGCCATCTTGGTCAATGACACCGTTTCCTTCTAGAAAGTTAAACAGTGCCTTGAAATTGCCTTCGATGTCGCTGATGACAAGTAATCGAGATGGCCTATCCCAATTGTCTTTTTGGGATGAATGTGCACTTGAGTTCAGATGAATGCCCAAGGACTCTCGCTGAGGTTCTGCCTTGTTCTCGTCAGTCTTCTGAGCAATGACTTGTCTTTGCACCTGGCCGTTCTGGAAGCGAATAACTTCTAAGGCTCCATCATCGCGCCAAATAGCGTGTGGCCCGTCAGTGAGATCAGCAACACTTGCACCATGTGGTTCAATTTGAAGGGCCAGCAACTGGCCTTCCTGGTCAATGAATCGCACCGCGGCAAAGCCACCAATCTGAGGTGGAATATCAAGATCAAACTGTGTCTTTTCGGTGGCTATATAGGTCTGGCCACCAATCTCCCATTTTCCAATCAAGTGATCAGGAAACGATTTGATGACCTCATAGCTTTCTTGGACCGAAACGCTCTGGGCATGGCTTACAGAAAGACAGGTGAGAATGCAGATCACAAAAGTTGTCAGCAAAAGACGCATCGCGAGTCTCCTTACAGATGGGATCGATTCGTGAATAGTACCAAGCACCTTTCGCAGCGTTAAAAGATCGTGGGGAAAGATCCAACTAGGTATCAGAAAGCTCTTGGTGTGGTAAAATTGAATGCGTTGCAACGTTCAGCAGCGAGGGACGGATATTGTTGAGGAATGATTATGATTGGCATACGTCAGCAGGGGTGGCTGAGAATACTCACTCTTTTTCTGATGGTGACATTCATGGCGACAAGCTGCCAAGAGTCAAACCAATCGAGCTTAGATCTTCAATTGACAAATGCCTGTGCTGACGAGTCTGCAAGTTGTGAGATCATTTTTCACTTGCTTGATCAGGGGGCTTCGATCAATGCCACAAATCAGGTTGGGGGTACACCATTATTGCTCGCAGCTCAAACCCATGAGAATCCACAAGTTGTTATCGCTCTCATCAATGCAGAGGCTGATCCAAATCAAGCGACCAATGATGGTATGACGCCACTGATGCAGGCTGCGTTGTATAACAACAATCCAGAAATACTCTCAACGCTTCTGAACTTCGAAGCTGACGTCAATCTTGTCAACGATAAAAGTATCAACGCACTGATGTTTGCTTGTCTCGAGCCAAACGTTGAGAAAGTAAAGTTACTGTTGGCAGCGGGTTCTCCTATCAACTCCCAGAGTGATGGTGGCATGACACCGCTCATGTGGGCGGCAATGCAGAACAGTGATCCTGAAGTAATCGCTGAACTACTGAGAGCGGGCGCTGACCCATATATGCTCAACGATGAGAAAAAAATGGCTTTCGATTACGCCAAGGAGAACCCGAGTTTGGTTGGGAGCCAGGCCTACAAATTACTAGAGGCGGCGAGTACAAGGTGATGTGCTCCTAGGCGCGCCTGCCGTCAAGCCAGGATCAGTACCACCGCAACAGTGACTGCGAGCACGGCGATCGAAAAGACACCAACAGCATAGATGCTTGCTTGTGAGGGTTTTTTGCTGTCATTCATGTGGCCGCCACCGTGTCCTTGATGGGCGCTGTGATCTTGGTGTCCTTCATGACCACTTGATGGGGCGTGGTCTTGGCCATGATTCATTCCCTCCATGGCGTTTGGATCTTTCATTGAGCTCATGTCATGGCCAGACTTGCTCGACATTGCACTCATATCATGGCCAGCGTGACTTGAAGTGCCACTTTCTTTACGAACGGTCATCATGCCATGCTTGAGATTTCGTGTGACCAACCACCAGTTCATTGGATAGGCACAGAGAAACCCTGCCACTAATGCCATTGACATGATGAACCAGAAGGCGGCATGGCTAGGCATTTCTGAACCTGCGACTTGCGGCATCCAGAACTTTGAAACTAGGAGCATGCCGCTCATCAAGATATTCATAGAATAGAACTCGGGTATGAAAGTCATTTTTAGTGACTTCAAATAGTTGCCCCCAGCCATATCACGCATTGCAAAAGCCCGGAAAAACAACCAGCCAAAGGTAAACCCGAAAACGTACTCGAGCGTGATATTGAGCGCCAGGTCCACATGAAGGAAGCTTGCGATGACGGCGCCTACAAAGATGCCAACACCATCGCCGGCAGCGCAGTGCATGGTTGAGCCTAGCACCTGCCGCCATCTTGCTGAGACATATTGTTCATGCGTGTTTGGGAGTGGCTCTCGGCATCCCAACACATAGAAGAAAGCTCCAAGTGGGCCCGTAAATAGTGTCAGGATGATAAAACCCCACCTCATTACATTTGCTTCTGGGGTGCGCCAAATATCAATGGCAACAAATAGGAATGAAATTGCAGTGAGGATAAACCACAGCAGCATGACGCCATCGAGCATTGGAGATCTCCAGGAAGAGGAGGAAAACCGTTCGTTCAATTTCAGTAGCCAGCCTATTGTATAGGTCCCAGAAACCAAAGTTACATGAGCTTTGAGAGCCAGCAGCATCGGAGGCGAGCCAAGTCAGGTATTCTGCTTCCAGATGAGTAAGTCTATTGAGCACAATCGTTTGCTAATACTTGATGGTGCCACAGGCACGGAGCTGGATCGTCGCGGTGTCGATGTGGGTTTACCTCTGTGGTCAGCTGGCGCCATGGATGCAGCGCCTGAGGTGCTTCAGGAAGTCCATTTGGAATACCTCGATGCTGGGGCCGACGCAGTGATAACAAATACCTTTC
>CALCOW010000499.1 GCA_937899935.1 uncultured Phycisphaerae bacterium | reverse complement strand
AAATTTACACCAACGAATTAATTGGAGATCATGCTCTTGTAACATTGGATTGGGGCGATGACAAAATTTCAGTGAAAGCCCCAAAAGACTTTGCCGGTGAACAGGGCGATGAAGTTGGTGTTATAATTCATCCCGATTGTCTCTTCATTTTTGACGAAAGCAACGGTCAGCGTATACGGTAAGGCAGCATGCGAATAGAACTCTACGATCAAATGTTTGATGAAAAAGAGCGCCCACTTTGTCAATTTGACGCTTTTTCCATCACGACATTCCGATACGAAAGCGGGGTGGCCGCCCTGCGCATAATAAACGCCCGAGGCGAGATTATTGTCTTGCCCTTTCAAGGTCAGCAGATATGGCGCGCCAATTTCGATGGGCGCGACCTGACAATGCAATCAATGTTTGATGCGCCTGTTTTCACGCGTAATTATTTGGAAAACTATGGCGCTTTTATGATCCACTGCGGCATAACTGGGCTCGGAGCACCTGGCCCCAATGACAACCATCAATTGCATGGCGAACTACCAAACGCACCATTTAATTCTGCCTGGCTGGAGCTTGATCCAGATAAACGGAGCACAAAAGTCGGGGGAACTTATCAGCACATAGTTGCATTTTCAACAAATTATCTTGCGACAGTCGAGACTGCAATGAAGGCAGAATCTGCACTGCTCGATGTCTCAGTGAGTGTCGAGAATCTGAAGCAGACGCCTATGGACTTAATGTATCTGGGTCATGCAAATTTCCGTCCCGTCGATGAAGGAGAGCTACACTACAGCGCCTTTTATAACTCAAAATCGGTTCGGGTGCGGCAATCGATCCCGTCGCACGTAAACCCAAAGCCTGGATACAAAGAGTTTTTGTCCAGGCTCGCTGATAGTCCAGAAATACATCACATACTTCAGCCCGGACTAGCCTTCGACCCAGAAGTTGTTTTTGAGATTGACATGATTAACGATGCAGATGGGTTTGCCCACGCATTGCAAAAACATCCTAATGGTACAGCGGACTATGTTCGATGTCGCCCCGATCAAGCGCCGATCTGTACCCGCTGGATTTGTCGGACCCCAGATCAAGATGGTCTGGGAATTGCCTTTCCGTCCACATCGGGAGTTGAGGGATATACGGCGGAAAAAGAAAAAGGTAGAATTAAAACAGTCCAAAGTGGCGATACCTGGCGCATTGAGATAAAACTAGGCTTGCTTACGGCAAGCGAGACAGAGAAGACGATTAAGATGATCGCAGCCCTAAAGGAGCTATAATGCGTGCTACAAAACTCTATGCAACTGGCGACATTCGGACGGTAGATGTGGACGTACCGAGCCCAGCCAAAAATGAAATTTTGATCAAGGTTGAGGCGGCTGGAATCTGTGGCACTGACCGGCATCTTTATCATGGCGAGTTTCCCTCAGTCCCTGACAAAATTTTAGGCCATGAGTTTTCAGGTATTGTAGTGGATAGTGGTGAGGCAGACATCGCTGAAAGTGTGCGTGTCACG
>CALCOW010000498.1 GCA_937899935.1 uncultured Phycisphaerae bacterium | reverse complement strand
AGTTCAGTTTGGAGAGGACGTTCGACAAGCACCAGCCCTGGCTCGAGCTCAGCAAATCGATATGCAATTGCAGTACCAGCGTCTGTTCAAGACCAATGCAACTCAGTTGAATAGCGCTATGCAGTCAAATCTACTTACATCGCCTATGAATTCGGGGCTTATCAGTTCTGACAACGCCTTGATGTCATCGATCCTCCCAGAGGGGGGTACTGAGAGCATTGGTACGATGCGTGTTGGCGCTCAGCAGAGTATGCAAGGGCAGGCGAATAATACTATTTCATCGCTTGTTGAGAACGGTGCCAGTGTGGTCACGGGGAACGAAAATGGGGAATCAAATCGCTTGGGTGGTCGGCTTGTTCGTGGAATGAGCGCCATGCTGAATCAAAATGGCGGCATGATGCACATGCGACTTGATCCTGACGCAATTGGCGAGTTACGTATTCAAATGCAACTTATACGTGGAACTGTTTCGGTTTCATTTGAAGCTTCTTCTGCAGAGGCTCGAGGTGTTATACAACAGCATTTGCATATGTTGGAAGCAGCCCTGAAAGCTCAGGGCATGTCCATCGATCAGCTTATTGTTAAAGATGGGTTTTTGACCGCAGATCAATCGAACGATCCTCAAGACGAGCAGGTCGGCTACGAACAGCCCGATACTGATCAGCAGCCTCACGAAAGAGGAGCAGAAAACCCAGATGAACAATCTGAAAGAGAGGAATCGTCTCCATTTTTCGGATTGGTAGAGAGCGCAGCAGAATCAATTCAACAACCAGATGAGTCAAGCATGGAGGCGACTTAAAATGACAGACATATCAGCCCTAGCTGGTACCACAAGTATTGATCGAAATCCAACCAATGGGTTCGCATCAATGACCAGTGAGGATTTTATGAAAATTATCTTCACAGAACTGGCTTATCAAGATCCTCTGTCTCCCACAGATTCAACAGCGATGTTGCAGCAACTTGATTCTATTCGATCAATCGAAGCTGATCTAAGACTTAATGAAGATCTTAAAGCTCTGGTGTCACAGAATCAGCTGGCGTCGGCAAGCACCATGGTTGGCAAATTTATTGGTGGAATGGCCGGTGATTATGGCAGAGTGGCTGGTTATGTCGTATCGGTCATCAAAGAAGGCGACACAGTCAATATGGAATTAGATACAGGATTTGTTGTGCCGTTTGAATCGGTAGAGACAATTGTTGATCCCTCCATATTTGAAATGCTTGATGACGATTCAGACGACACCTCAACAGATCAGACTGGTGATGAGACTGGAGCCGAAGGAGCCGATGAGACGGGTACGGATGGTGGTGCTGAGGCAGCTGACTCAACTGACAGCACTGAAACAGATGCGGGTACTGGCGGAGATGCTGGTGCAAGCGGTGAAGGCGGTGAGGAGCCTGGATGATCTGAAGAAGAGGCTTCTCTTCCTAGCTAGATCATTGGCACAGCAGCCCTGAGTCAGGGGCTGCTTTGTTTTTTGGATGATCATGCAATGGTTGACGCACATTTCGCCGGCTTTCGGCAGAAAGTGCCGATGGAAGCGGTTTTTGAGTTCTCAATACAGGTCTCACGGCCCAATGAGACCGGTTCATCGGGGTTCGAGCCGCTTTTGAAATTGAGGAACAGAAATTGCACCTGTCATTGGTTGACGATGAGTTCATCACCGTTGTCATGAAGTCTGAGGATTATTGGATTCCTTCGACCTTCGTGAGCGAGTGTAAAGCAGGAGACTTCTGAAGATGCCATCAACCACAGCGCTGTTCACAGGACTATCAGGGCTCGCAACGAATGCAAGACGTCTGGATGTCATTGGTAACAACATCGCCAATGTCAATTCGACTGCATTTAAGTCTAATCGGATTCATTTTGCCCCGACTTTTAGCCGGACTTTATCAATGGGTACATCACCCACCGGCTTGACAGGCGGGACGAATCCAAGGCAAGTAGGCCAAGGAATTATGATCTCGGCTACACAGCGTGATTTTCAGAATGGTGCAATTAGTGCGACTGGTATTGCTACTGATGTTGCGATTGAAGGTGATGGCTTCTTTGTTGTTCAACAAGCAGGAGAGCAGTTCTATACACGTGCAGGTTCGTTTCAATTGAACGAGAACAATGATCTGGTGACAGTTTCTGGTGCGCGTGTGATGGGCTATGGTGTTGACGATAATTATGGAGTAGTCGAAGGTCAGCTCGAGGGGATCAATGTTCCACTTGGTGTGCTAACCGTCGCTGAAGCCACACGTAATATGAGTTTTAGTGGCAATTTTAATGCAGCAGGAACACCTGCAACGACGGGCTCAGTTCATGAGAGCCGTGCATTTTATCTTAATGATCCCACCCTTGACTCGGCGAATCTCTTGGTTGATACAAGTATCGATCTCACTGATCCAGCGAATGTACTTTACATCGATGATGGTAGTGGTGGCTCGTCAGTCGCATTAGAAGGTGGATCAAACGCAATGATCACCATTAGTGGAATCGAGAAGGGTGGACAGGATATTGGAGAATATACGTTTGCTTTTTCTTCGACCGAAGTAGCGGGTGCAGATGCTTTTGGTACGACGCTGCAGGATTTTATGGATTTCATGAAAGATGTGATGGGTCTTGATGGTTCCACCGTGTCGGATCAATCGCTCGGTGGAGGGATCTCATTTGCTGATGGTGTCATTACTATCCGCGGCAACGAGGGTACAGCTCAAGACCTCAATATAGATACGGCAGACATGATCGTAAATAGCGATTCCGCAACGGGGATCAATGCACCCTTCGTTATGACAAAGACAGCTAGTGCGGATGGTGAGTCAGTACGCACGAGTTTTGTAGTTTATGATTCGTTAGGGACACCAATCACAGTTGATCTAACTTTCGTACTGCAAGAGGCTCTCGAAGGTGAGGGCACAACTTGGGAGTTTGTTGCAGAATCAAGTGACAATGCGGATGTTAGTAGGCTGGTGGGTTTGGGTGTCGTCAAGTTTGATGATAGTGGTCAGTTTATCTCAACCACCAACGAGTCTTTTAGTATTGACCGTGACAATGGTGCAGTTTCTCCGTTGACCGTGCGCATGGAATTTGCTGATGAAGGTGGACCCGTCAGCGCTCTTACTGGAACGGTGAGTCAACTAGCAGCCACGTACCAAGATGGCTCTCCACTGGGTACGCTTGCCTCATTTTCTATTGGCGAAGATGGAAGGATATCTGGCGCTTTCACGAATGGTTTGCTGCGGGACATCGGGCAGATTGCTCTGGCCAAGTTCTCAAATGCTGGTGGACTTGAAGATGCAGGGGACAATCTCTTTCGCGTTGGGGCTAATTCAGGAGAGGCGATCATTGCCAATCCGCTTGAATTTGGAACAGGTCGATTGATTGGTGGAGCGCTTGAGATGTCTAATGTTGATCTGTCTCAAGAGTTCATCAGTATGATCTTGGCTTCAACAGGATACTCTGCAGCAAGTCGTGTGATTACAACGACAGATGAACTTATGGATCGTCTCTTAGCTTTAGGTCGTTGATTTATGACTGGGGTGTATTTTCAATGGACCAAGACAGGAGGCCAATGTGATCACTGTCACCCGGCTTAATGGGAAACCAATTATCGTGAACGCTGACCAAATTCGTAGTATCGAGGAAAACCCTGATAGTACGATTGCTCTGATGAACGGTGATCGAATCATTGTGCAAGAGAATATGGATGAAATCGTAGCCCGAGTGATTGATTATGGGCGTGCCTTACGGCAATTAGTGACGCCATCCTAGCTATTCAAGTTTTCTGAGCCTAATCTCGTGCATAGCTAATACGGCTGATCATCACTTCAAGTGTTTGGCACGCAAGATCTATTTCATCTTCAGTAATACCAGGGAAAAAAGGCAGCGCCAGCGTGCGATGGCTGACTGATTCGGCGATTGGGAAATCGCCTGGAGCGTAGCCACCCAGTTGTTGATAGTGAGGTAGAAGTGGTATGACTGGAAAGTAGGCAGCGACGCCGACATCATGGCGGCGCAGGCCTCCCATAATAAAGTTCCGG
>CALCOW010000497.1 GCA_937899935.1 uncultured Phycisphaerae bacterium | reverse complement strand
AATCTATGAGCATGGTGACTAGTGTTGCTGTAATAAACACGGCCATTGCTATTCCGATCCAACGATGAAGCAGCAAGGTGCGAGCTCCTGTGCCCCCTCGTTCATCTCCGACGGCATTGAGCCACCCCACCCAAGCAGCGAAGACACTAAAAATCGCCGCAACAATGACACAGACAACTGTCAGCGAATAGCGACGATGCCCCCTGCGAAATACACCACAAATCTCAGCCATTGCCGCCAGTAGCACCAAGGCAATCGGGAAGTGCACCACCAGTGGATGCAAATTGCCAAAGAACTCAAGCCAGACGGGTAGATTGCCCGCTTTGCTACCAACTGTTGCAATGACTTGATTCATAGCAATTCCGTGATACTGATCTGCCTAAGCGCACAAAACAAACAAAAGGGATCGCCTGTAATTGCCCACCGGGGCAGCGGCGCGACGCGTCACCGCCCACTATACAGCAGCAACACGATGAACCAAGTGTTTATTGGCCCCCAACGAGACGCTCAACCGTCATTTTTCGTCCGCAAAGTTATGTCAATCTGGGTAATCCCTAACGGTTACACCGGGCCATGCACGCTGATCGTCTCCTGGCCAAAACAGACTGTAAAAGCATCGTGCCTTTTTAATCAGTTTCCGCTCGATGAATTGTATTTGTTTAACAACACCGCCAGAACTGTCGATTGATTGTTGCAAGAATCACATGGTTCTGGCAGGTAGTGACTATCAATTTTGTCACTAAATGGCCACCAGGAGGCACCACGTTGATCGGAATGGAGAAGGTCAACCCGAAGAACAAGCAAGACTGCAAGTCGCTTCACTTGTTTATTTTTCTAGTGATTGCGACAAGTTGCTGCTGCTTTGCCGCACGACCGAAAATCCACCCTGCGCCGGCACCACAAATCGTTGAATATCGATTCGACAATTTCGCGTGTCTCTTCAATCAAGATAGCACTAGTTTGCAAGATCACGTGGCGGCACTAGGCGGCAAGTTACGAGATCAGGGCGATGCATATCCCCAGCGACTCATTGCGCTACGACTCCGTGATCTCCCTCTAGAGTACGCTCAATTAAACTCCATTCAAAAAAACCTGGTTCGTCAAGCATGTGAATTGACGACCGATCCAGCCATGCTTTATGAAACATCTGTTTGTTGTTTTATAAAGCAGTCTCTTCATGCTGCCGGCGACAGTGTTCGCGGACACTTTGGCACACTTGGACTTCCTTTTGAAGCTTATGGTCGTACTTCTGCCGCAGCAGATTCAGCAAATGCAAATTATGCCGCTTTGATCTCATGTATTGATGTTTTTTTGCCAGCACAATCATTTATCCTTTCGGACACAACAGCAACAACAACGATTTTACAAAATAATGTTCCTGTATCGCTAGCGTATGCCACGACCCAACGTGTAATGGTACGTGTCAACGACTCTTGGATCTTTATTGAACCACCAGCTCCGATCCCCCCTCCTGTATCAGAAGCTCCCCAAGAAACGGGCTCGGCCGCCAATGGAATTACGTGGACGGTATACCACCCAACCCAACCTACTCCGGACACAGACGATAAAACAGCCGTGATCGCAGCGCCTACTTCTTCCCCAGATCTTCCTTTGATACCAGCGATTCCCTCAGCAAATGATGAGAGCATTACGATCCCGCCATCTACTCTTGCCGCCACAATCAGTGATGAAATACCAGATTACAACGAACATCATCCTCAGATTTATGACGAGACGGGCTTCTGGAACCCTGAGGCTTCAGAAGATTATTTACTTGAAGACCTTGGTCTCGATGAGACTACTGCTGAAGAAAGATCCATTGAGAACTTTAAACAAGCTTGGCTAGAAAATGATCTCTTCTATGATCTCAACAGTGATGGAACTGTGGATCACACTGATTTACAAATTTTAACAACGCTGATCCCTCCAAGTGAGCCTACGTCCCGCAAACGCTTACTGCATTTCCAATCAGTTGGATTTTCGAGTCTCAACGAGTTTGGTTTCGTATCGCCTAACACCTGTACTCCTGAGGCTGGATGGAATGTACATGTGGACAATCGTCTCCAATCACTGGTTGAACATGTTGGCAATAATGCTTTCGACTGGTGGGGACACAATACCGGTGGTGTTTGGGAACAGCGCCCCATCCAAATGATCGAGGGTGGCTCTTCAACGATCATGCTCTATGAGCAGTTGTTTATAGCTCGATATCGATATCCACAATTAGTAAACTATGCGCCATTGGAGAACTTCGCCAATGACCACGGTATCAATCTGTATGGATACATTGGCTTCCCAAGATGCCACTCTGGCGAAACGAATACTGGCCAATCCTTTGCTTTCACGACATGTCCTGAACACGGTAGAAAAGACCAAATACTCAACTGGTATCGAGAGTTTATTCAATTTGGTTTTGTCGGCGTAGGACATGATGCCACTGGTCGCCTTCCCAACGACTCTGTTTGGCTTCAAAAGATCGTACCCATTCTGCGCCAACTCAACATCGAGGTTTTTTTAGAAGCAAATTCTTATTAGG
>CALCOW010000496.1 GCA_937899935.1 uncultured Phycisphaerae bacterium | reverse complement strand
GCTAAGTTTTATGCCAAAACCGGAGATATGGAAGTTGCAGAGGTTCTTGCTACCCTCAACGCAAAGGCTCTAAGTGGGGGTAAGGCTGGGAGGGTTCACCGTGCAATTGCAGCAAAAATGCTCGTTGTTGATCACTCACACAAACTGAAAGACCTTATTAAGAAGTGGCAAGATGATCCATCACCGGCAACTGTGGGTGTAGCTCAACGCCAGTTGATCAAACTTCAACAAGTCATTGGGTTTTTAGAAGACATCAAGAGTGGAGCGGGTACAGAGCTGGCGGCATTTCGTGATAAAGCCACACCTTTTACAGAGCGGGAATTGCTGGAACAGGCAAAGGGCTCAAATGAGTGGTTGAAGACAACTTTATATGAAGAGGATGGAGGCAAGGGACTAAGGGACTTCTTGAACGTAATGGATACGATTGACGTAGATGATGTCAATGGACTTGCAGTTGTAGCGGACGCAGTGAAACAAGCTGTTCCGGGTACAAACTGGAGGGGCATGCCTCTTGAAATTTTCGTAAACGCAATTTTATCTGGCCCGCGAACCATGTTCGGACTTTCGTTGATCAGCCCACCGATAATGGCTGGCCTTGATGGTTCATCTAAACTCGTTGGCGGTCTTATGGACACAGCTTTTGGCATACTTACCCCCGGAGATAGTTGGAGGCAAGGCTTAGATCAGGTTAGAGATGTTTACGAAAGCACCCTGAACCATGTATCCAACATTCCTGTCGCACTCAAATACGCTTCAATGACCTTTTGGAACGAAAAGGGTGTACTTCGATCTGGAGCTAATGAGCTTTCTGATGTGGCCTCTGATCCAAGAGCCATAAGAATGGCGTTTCCTGATGACACCAGGTTTATCAACTCAGGACACATTGGCAAGCAGTTGTTCAATGGCCTTGGTAGGTCAGCACGATTGCCGACCTCTGCTATTGCAAGTATTGACGAGTTTTGGAGACAGATATTTGCAAGGGACGCAATTGATAAGCACCTAAGAGCAAAGCTGTATGACGATCACATAAAAAACATGGCGGTTTCCAAGACAGAGAAAAAGTTTGGCGCGCCTCGCTATGAGCCAACACTTGCCGAGATTCAACAGTGGAAACGAGAAGCTGCTCCACGAATAGAACAGATGGTAGTTGACCAGAGAACAAAGTTGATAAAAGACGGGAGACTACAAACCCGACAAGCGTGGACCACCAGTGTATATCTTGCACGGTCGCGCGTATCATATTGCGGGTACGTTGTACCCCGCCTCGGATCAGACCCCAAAATACGCGCAATAGATGGGGATTTAGATAGGCTAAAGGCAATTGAAGCAGACCCAAGATTCCAGCGAATTGACGAGGAATACGATCGGGTTATTCACAACATACAAGAAGCTGCTGCAAGACCAGTCTTCCAAGAAGAGTTGGGTCCGTGGGCCACATGGCTAAAGAAAGGGTACGAAGCCCCTGTAGCCGGTCCAGTGTTTAAGTTTGTCATACCCTTCTACAGAACACCCATAAACATAATGAAAAGATCGTTTGGTTACGCTGCTCCCGCTGTTATGACAGCCGAAGCTGCCTATAGGACCAGTGGGCTAATTAGGGGGCAAGGGTTTACCCCAACACCGATCTTGAAGCCCAAAAAAGGGAAAGAGGCCACCTTCGCATTCTTCAATAACACCATGAACGAAGCAAGGTCTCCAAACCCACACATACGATCTGAGGCTAGGGGGAGACTTGCAATCGGAACAGCTCTTGCCACTACAGCATTTCTTCTTGAAGACCAAGGACTTATTACAGGCGCATCTCCAACAGACCCACACAAAAGAAAATTATGGGAGGCGGCTGGAAACCAAGAGTATTCGATCAAAATGTTTGGGAAGTGGTTCTCTTATGGAAAACTCGACCCCATCGCCACTGTATTAGGCATATCGACCGGGGTATCGAAATGGGCAAACTCAGATCCAGACGTTCCTAGTGAAACAGTCTATGACGCGATGTCTCACGTTGTCATGTCATTTGTTTCGTTGGCCGATCCAAGATCATGGGGAGGCTCAACGGTGGGTCTGGTGCATTCACGGAGTTATATCCAGGGCTTATCTGACCTATTTACAGCGCTAACGGATTATCGAAATCAGGCTGAGAATGCGGATAAAGAGGCCGGGTTGTTGTCTAGTTTGGGAAAGCGATGGGGATACATGTTGCAATCAACAGCCGCATCCGCTGTCCCATTTTCATCACTACGTCGGCAAGTCTTCAACGCTTTTGGCCCAGTTGCGCGTGAATCCCGCGATTTTGTTGACAAGATTACCGTCGCCACTCCTTGGGATAGTGCCAAGAACAGGTACACATTTTTGGGCGAGCCGGTTGAACAGGTTATGGCAACGGTGTCTCCAGGAGTTTCATTACTCAACCTTTTATCTCCCGCATCAGTTACTTCTGCGTCAAGAGACCTGGTTTATATGGAGGCTTACAAACACGGATTTTCTGGCGAAGGTCCAGACCTCAAAGTTGGCAAGTATGTGGATCTCCGCGAGATGGACAGAACCGCTGACTTCATGAAGCTCTATGGGACACATAAGTCCGAGTTTTATGATGACCGAATGAATCAAGACGGCACGGGTCCAATCAAAATTCGAGGGACATACACCGTCAAAGAATTTCTAGGCGAACACTTCCGTGAAAACGGGAAGTTCCGTAGTCGCTACGACTATGAAATGTCAAAAGATGATGATGGCACAGCATTTCGCAATTACACTGGCAACAGAATTTCCTCTCACAAGATGAACGTGGTAGAGCAGTATCGAAAGACAGACCCACTTGTTGACGCGCTACTCTTACAAGAAGACATTGAGAAAAAAAGGACTAGTGCGGAAGACCTCATCTTTACCCATAAGGGACATGTCCCCGAAGACCAAAAGCAGGGGGTCGGTAAAGGTCTTATTGACTTGCTTTCCAAACGAGAGGGTGTTTGGAAGAAACTTAATGAAGATGACAAGCAGAAGTTCATAACCGTGGTGGGCCTTTCTGAAGAGGATGTCGAAAAAATCACCAAATGGAAACCGGGGTTTTATGAATTAGGAACCCGATTACGCGAGACAAGCCAATGAGCCTTATTGATGAAATTGCAAAGCTGTACGACCAAGAGTTGCTTAGGCTCTTGAAGGATGGCAGAACGACAACTGATAAAACTGGCAATCCAATTCATGTTGAGGCAAACGCCGCCGACCTCAATGTTATTAGACAACGACTAAAAGACTGCGGCATTACCGAAGCATCTGATACTCAATCAACGATCAGCGAAACACTACTACGCTTAAGAGGCCAGGGCATGAGCCTTCCGCCGATTAGCGAAGATAACGATCACGCTGTAGCTTAGGGGGGCGTATGCCACGCGAAATGTCTGACCGGGAACTTGCTGCTAGAGAGCGAGAGGGCTATCCATTTGTATTTGTATCGTGGGTTGATTCGTGTGAAAACGAAGACAACTCGGATATTGATGTTTACACACTTCCAGAACCACAACAGATTGCACAGGTTGGTCTTCTTGTTCACGATGAAGACGGTTACATTTGTGTTGCAGGTGCAATCAAACCAGGTCTCGAAACATACGATTATGTGATTGCAATTCCTCGCTGCGCAATCAATTCGATTCGATACCTGGTGTTTCCAGAGGAATGTGATGCCAGCGAATAAACGACTTGCATCGTTTGCCGCTATATCTTGCAGCCATTGTCCGTTTCAAAATGAAGTCGCCGTTGACCACTTACTCAATCAACTTGAAAAGGGTGGTCCGTTTGGAAACATTACAGACTTTGTAATGCTTGGGGACTTGTTTGAATCCAGCGCTGCTTCGGTACACCCAGACGAACACAGTCACACACTTGAGGACGAGTATGAGACTGCGGCTAATTTGCTCGTAAGAATACGTTCCGTTTTACCGCCTAAGTGCCTGCTTCATTGGAGCTTAGGAAATCATGATGACAATATACAGGTTCGTGATGCCAGGCGTATTGATCGTCGGATTCGTGGTTTGATTCATTGGAACAAGAGTGAGTGGGGTGAAGAGTTTCGTAAATGGAAACAGTACCCGTATGTGAAGCCGTCGATACATGACCAGCGCGGATGCGTCCAACTTGGTCAGGTTATCTTTGCTCACGGTTACGACGCTGGGGGGAACAGTGATGAGCTAGAGGGTTTGCAACTTGCTTACGCATGTGGTGGACACTCGCACAGGCTTATTGTTCGTGGTCACACACATCGACCAAGGCGAGTAACTCAATGCAAGAGAAGTGCAAGAGTGTTGTTGCCTTATTGGTTTGCAAACGCCGGAACGATGGGACCGATGCAACCAAACTACATGCAGCGAAAAGATGTTTCACAGTGGGGACCAGGTATAGTTTGGGGGCAAAGTAAAGTAGACACGCCAAGTAGGTTTGCGGGTAGAGAGTGGGATGCAACAACGGAGATCATATGAGCGAACAACAACTGGAACTTTACGTCAAGAACCTATCTGATGACTTTGAGTTCTTTTGCCAAGAGTTGTGGATTGCTGTTGGTTTACCTGGACTTGCACAACACCAAAGAGAGATTGCCAATTGGCTCCAGCATGGACCCAAGCGACGAGGAGTTCGTGCGTTTCGCGGAGCATCGAAGACTTGGGTAACACTTGGTTACTGCGCATGGCGATTTTTCAATGATCCAAACACCAGAATACTACTTGTTTCTAAGAGTGAAAAGCACTCCCGTGATTCATTGTTTATGTTGAGAAGATGGATTGGCAGTGTTCCGTTTTTACAACACCTGGCCCCTGACAAAAAATCAAACCAGCGAGATTCAGCAACTAAGTTTGATGTTGGTCCCGCTGAAAACGATCGAGTTGCTTCGTTTACTGGTACTGGTTTGCAGAACCAGATTACTGGACTTCGCAGCTCACTGATTATTTGCGATGACGGTGAGTCGAGCGAAAACTGTTTGACGGTTGAGCAGAGAGAAAGACTTCGTGATCGTTGTCGTGAACTTGAAAACATTATCTTGCCTGGCCCTGAGCACCATTTGGTTTATTTAGGGACGCCGCACTCGCCAGAGAGTTTGTACACCAGCCTTGCTGAAGGTGGTTACACGTTTCGCGCATGGCCTGCCAGGTATCCAACTGCCGAGGAGCAAATAGATGACTTGTCGCCAACACTGCAAGAGAGAATGGACAGGGGCCAAGCAAAACCAGGTGACCCAGTATGGCCCGAGAGGTTCACAGACCAAGACTTGCTCGAACGAGAAGCCGCAGAGGGAAGATCGGCGTTCTCGATGCAGTACCAACTGCTCACCAAACTCGGCGAGGGTCTCGAATATCCGCTGAAACTTTCTGATTTGATTGTGTTTGCTTGTCATAAAGATCAGGCTCCGCTAACGATCAGTTGGGGACAAACGAATGATCGCGGTGGAACGACTTCAATCGAAGACATTGCCTCTGCCGGTCTTGGTACTGATCGGTTTTATGCTCCGATCATGTATTCAAACGAATGGCGGAAGTTCACTGGCTGCAAGATGTGGATTGACCCGTCTGGTGGTGGTTCTCAGGGTGACTTGACCGGCTATGCAGTGGTCGCTCACCTCAATGGTCAGCTTTATTGCAAGGCTTGCGGTGGTTTGGAAGGTGGTTATTCGACGCAGACGCTCAATGGTCTTTCGATGATTGCAAGAGAGCATCGAGTTCGAGAAATACTGATTGAATCGCAGTTTGGAGCCGGAATGATGGCTGAATTGCTGCGTCCGATCTTACAAAGGCACTTTATTCCTGCTGGAAACGAGGATTGCCCTGATGGATGGGGCGCAACGATCGATAACGTCCGGGTAACTGGGCAAAAAGAGCTTCGGGTGATCGGAGCGTTAGAGCCGCTATTCAATAGTCACAAATTAGTGATAGATCCTTCGGTTGCGCGAAATATGGATCTACAAAAGCAGATCACCAGGATCACGAAACAGCGACGTTGTTTGAAAAACGATGACATGGTGGAGGCTTTGGCAATGTGCTGCTCTCAATGGCAGGATGTTTTGAGCCGAGACAGCGACAAAGCGGCTGATAATTTGATTGAGAGTGAAATGAACGAGCGTATCAAGAAACACTACGAAGCGATGGGCCTGATGACATCGCATGGACCTAACTGGATCACAAACAGATGACACGAAATTACCGCAAAGAGTACGACGATTACCACGGTGATCCAATGCAAATCAAGCGACGTTCTGATCGCAACAAAGCACGACGAAAAAAAGGTTTGAAAAAGGGAGATCCACGAGAAGTGGACCACAAAAGAGCCCTGAGTAAGGGTGGTTCAAACGCTGCCAGCAACCTGCAAATAGTCAGTAAGCGCCGAAACCGAACCAAAGGAGCGAAATAATGCCCTGGGAAACGATTTGGACGGGGATAGGCACCTGGGCATATGACGGCGCTGCAAAAACGCTCACGGCCTCTCAAGGCTCTGGAACACAGAAGGAGCGTGAGGTTCTCAGCTCGTATGACAAGGATCAAACCAGCGTTGAGAAGTTTGATGTCATCAAAATCAACATCAATACCGCCGATAATTCAGGTTATGCCAGTGGATACCAGCTACCTGATGGTTTTTACTGGCAACACGTTCGTGGACAGGTCTCTGCTGGCGGTGGAAAGGGCGGGGGAATGGTGGTCAGTGATCTGAAAGGGTTTTTCACCCTCAAACCAATAAGGGGTCGGGGTCGATTGATTCCGGTTCGGTACGGTCGTGGATTGTGAGCCTAGTTGGCGCGAATGTGCTTTGCACATGACGCAAAAGACCAATAAATCCAAGTCAAACGAGCAGATATTGATTGGATTGGGTGGATTGGCGACAGTTTTGCGAGACATCGCCAGGTCAGAAGCTGTGATCGGTGACGATGAGCAAGATATCGCCTGGGTAGCAATGAGAATCGACAAATTGGTCGGTGAGCTGCTCTTGAGAAACGACGCGATTAAACAAGGGCGTCGAATGCCTAATAAAACGAACAAGGGACACCGGGATCAATCACGCAAAAGAAAAAGGTGGGGCTGATTCTGTTGAAAAATACGGAAAACCGGATTTTGCCGGAGTATTGCCGGAGCAAACCGGAGAAATACGGAAAACCGGATTTTTAGTGTGACTGGTTTTTCAGAGAAAACACAAAAGGATAATGAAATGCCAAGCGTTGGAAAAAAGTCATTTGGGTACTCGAAATCCGGTCAGAAAAAAGCAAAGGCTTACGCGAAAAAGACGGGGAAGACAGTGAAAAAGAAAAAGGTTGGTAAGTGAGTTTACTTACTTTGACTGGATCAGTCACAGAGGGCCGTATTGGCCTTCACAAGCCTCGGACGTTTCTGATGCGGATGTCGCGTCGATTGGGAGCAGGAGCTTACACAGGGCATGTGAGAGCTTTCTCTGATGTGCTTGGTCAGTTCCTCGGAGTGGTACATCCGACAGATCGAAGTTTGATCGAGTTCTATGTGTGTTTATCAGATGCGAATTTGGTGGGGGAGGAAGTGGAACTCATAGGAACAGTGAGAATGAATCAGGATGATGTTTCGAGGATGCTCGATCTCGCTGCAATGTCATTGGCTCTTCCGCCTGTCAAATAATCTTCCACCCCTATCCAACCCTGCTGTTCTTTTCTTTTCTTTTCTTCCCCACTATCCAACCCTGCTGTAACCGCCCACTTAATTATCTGCGCAGTCTGCGCAATTGCGCACTTGCGCACTTTTTTGCTTTTATCTCCATTGTAGATC
>CALCOW010000495.1 GCA_937899935.1 uncultured Phycisphaerae bacterium | reverse complement strand
TCGCGCGGCAGGAAAGTGCATACGTGGTGCTGGAAGTATTGTGCTTACTTCAACTGTCGCTGCCCATACAGGCCTACCCAATCATGAAGCAATTGCTGCTGCCAAAGCTGGCGTCGAAGGACTCGCCCGGGGGGCTGCTGCAACATATGCAAGTCGAGGTCTTCGGTGTAATGCAGTGGCTCCAGGACTCGTTGATACTCCATTGGCAAACCAGATCACCGGATCAGAACGTGCTCTGGAGCACTCGAGAAAAATGCATCCGCTTGGACGTATTGGACAACCAGATGATGTTGCGGCCGCTATTGCTTGGCTTCTATCGAGCGAAAGTGACTGGGTCACTGGACAGGTAATTGGCATTGATGGTGGATTAGGAAAGACGCGAGCTCAATCCAAATGAGCAGAGAGACGTATGTTGCATCTTGGATGACTCCAGTACTTATCTTGGCTGGTCTTTACAACATTGGTTTTGGCGTTTGGGTTGTCATATGGCCTTATGGCGCCTTTGCCTTGGCTGGAATGGAAGTCCCCCGCTATCCATTTCTTTGGCAATGCATCGGTATGATTGTCGGGGTTTATGGTTTGGGTTATCTAGCTGCAGCTCGGCATCCACTGCACCACTGGCCGATCATCATGGTGGGCCTGCTTGGAAAAATACTCGGACCTATCGGATTTTTACAGGCGGCAATAAGTGGCTCGATTACCTGGTCTTTCGGCGTGATCATCATTACCAATGATCTCATATGGTGGGTGCCCTTTACGCTGCTGCTTCGAGCCGCCTGGCTCAACTCGACTGCACAAGATGCTGGTAAATATCTGGATCAGTAGCGCCCTCTGTACCAAACACCAGCACGCGACTTTTTTCTGTCAACGCTAACTGCTGCCACAGCACTTCATTTAAACGAGCTTCTGTCAAACCCGCTAGGCCCGCAACGGCCGACTCTCCCGCAATAATTGAATGATCCCGAGCAAGCCGGCGCATCAACGGGGCCACCGGCTCATCCGTAATTGTGAGAAATTCATCGGCAGCTAACTTCAAGATCGGCCAGGCAACTAATGAAACTTCACCACAGGACAAGCCCGCCATCACGCTCTCACGCTCTATGTTGACTGAGCGCCGTTCGCAAGCTTGCACGCTTTCATAAAGACATGCCGCGGCCTCGGGTTCAACGATTAAAAATATTGGCCGACAAGATCCATAGTGACACCACATATCAAGGCACACTGCAGCGGCCAGGCCCCCGCATCCTCCTTGTATGAACACATGTGTCGGTGGTGATTGAAGTGGCCACTGAGCCATGACCTCATGGGTCATCACGGTATAACCAGCCATCACAGTTCGTGGAACTTCTAAATAACCTGGCCATGCCGTATCCGAAACGATCAGCCAGTTCTGTGACGTCGCGTCAACAGCAGCGGCATGAACAGAGTCATCGTAGTTTCCTTTCACACGACGCACCTTTGCGCCGAACAGTTCAACTGCCTGCTGCCGCCCTTTGCTCACCTGCTCATGCATGTAGATCACACACTGACATCCGAATCGCTGAGCGCCCCAAGCTACTGATCGACCATGATTCCCATCTGTGGCTGTCACGACGGTGAAACGACCCGCAATCTCGGGATAGCGCACTTTTTCAATGTCTTCGAGTGTGACTTCTTGGCCGAGTTCTCTGCTAATGGATCTACGAAGAACCAATTGCACTGCATAAGCACCCCCAAGAGCCTTAAAACTTGCTAACTCAAATCGGCTACTCTCATCTTTGTAATACAATGCGGCAATTCCAAGTTCATCAGCAAGGTCACTTAGTTCAAGCAGATCTGTCCTTTGATAGTTCGGCCAATGGATAATTGCCTCAAGCGCCTCTTCACGAGCCTGTTGAGAGATAGCCGAATGCAGTGACTCAGGACAGTATTGCCCGGTGAGTACCAAGTCGTTATGACAATGCCGATGAATCGTGATACTGATCTCCTAGACAACCTGTGATCAGACAGAAGCCGTTGATTTCAATCATCACATGAGAGAACGCGCATCGCTGCACGAGCTGCTTCGTGGCCACTCTGGACGGCATGCTCCACTGTTTGGCCGAGACACCAGTCACCACATGCAAGAAGCTGTTGATCTGTATCAACTAACACGGGTATACCGACCGGATTTGAAACGACGCCATAGCGCCACCGATGTACTTTACCGGTACCTGAGAGCTTGACGCCAGCCAGGCGATTCGCCGATGCAAGTAACTCATCAACAACTACGGCGTGGCTCTCTTCCAAGTGTTCAAGGCTCCAAGCATAGGAAGCTAGGCCAACCCATGCACGATCCGGAGCGCGATCAGGGCGAGCATGTTGAGCAATCAACCACTGAATTGGCTCTGTCTGCGAACCATAGAAGTCAAAAGGCAACGCAGGTATATCTGGCCCTTCTAGAAGTAATGACCACACGGGGTGATAACTCGCATGGTGAAGCCGTTCACGTTCGCAAAATGTATTTTCACCAAGCAAACTTAGGACTTGTGGTGCTGGCGCTGCCAAGATCACAAGATCTGACTCATAGCTTCTCAATCCATCTTTTTCTGTGAGACACCATCCAGTTCCAGATCGCTCGATGGAATCAACCTGCCACTGTGTCAGTAGATTGAGGCCTCGGGCGAGTTGTTTGGCGACCACACTCATCGTAGGCGTTCCAACTGCCCAATGATCCCCAGCAAATTCTGGGGTTGGCGATCCTGGCGACTGCTTGGCGTTCCAGGGCACCATCAGCTTCGATCTTCTCCAAGCGGCGACGTCAGAACCTGGTTGCCGTGAAGCTGATGAAATGAACTGACAACCATGATCCAGGCGTGCATTCGAATTGCCACGTCGTGTACACGTCCGCCCACCTGGGCCTCTTGCCTTTTCAAGAATTAAAATGTCATGCCCCGCCTCACTGAGATCCCGTCCCGCTGTGAGCCCAGCTAATCCTGCTCCGACGATAACAACTGAATGACGTTTCACGCACATACTATTCCTTGCTGTATTGCAATCTAAAGCGATCTGTTATTTTTAGCCTATCAAATTCTTTGCCGTCGTATTTGTACTTATTCCTGAATCTGCTGGGCTCCCAGTTCGGCCTTTTTGGCCGCTGACAACGAAAAATGCGTGAAAATTAGATAGCTATTTGAGCAACTGATTTCAATGACTACCATACGCTGACTGATGGCAGACAGTAAAGATTCAACTTCTGAACCGCGGGGCCCTGTCCTCCCAATTGCCGATGCTGCGCAACAACTCCAACAATTAGTAGATACAGCTCTCGATGCTGTCATTACCTGTGATGTTGAGAGTCGAATTGTGATGTGGAATAGCGGCGCGGAAAAGCTTTTTGGCTGGTCGGCTCATGAAGCAATTGGCCTTAAACTCACGGATACCATCATACCACCTGAATTTGGGGAAGCACATACGCGAGGAATGGCCCATTATCTCAAAACTGGTGATGGTCCTGTCCTGGGACAGCGTATCGAAATTGAATCCATTAACCGAGACGGCCGTCGCTTCCCCGTTGAACTCTCTATTAATCCAATCCGAACCAAACACGGACTTGGCTTCAGTGGTTTCATTCGTGAGATCTCAGATCGAATAGAAGCAGAGAGAATGATTCGTGAGGGGCAAGAACGACTTCAACTTATTTTTGACGCTACTGATGAAGGTGTTTGGGATTATCAGTTCGATCTCAATGGGAGTGTTATTGAATCGTTTTTTGGTGAGAAAACAAGCCAACTACTTGGCGATGGCGCTGGCTCAATTCCACCACAACGCTCAAATATCCACCCTGAAGATCGAGATGGAGTGTTTCGAGCCTGGGAGCTTCACTGGAATCAACTACAAGCCACTTTTGAACTTGAATACCGGATCCAATATCAAGACAGTGAGCATTACCGCTGGGTCAAAGAACGTGGAATCATTGTACGACGCGATGATGATAACAAACCACTGAGAGCGGTCGGCAGTGTTGTAGACATCAGTGCTCACAAAACCTTAGAGGCAACACTCCTTCATGCTCAGAAACGTGAAGCATTAGGTCTCATTGCTGGCGGCTTCGCCCATGACATTAATAACGTTCTCACCATCATCAAAAGCCACACCTCAATACAACAATTGAATAAGGAACTACCTAAAGAAACTTTAGATTCACTTCATACAGTCGATGTTGCTGTACTGCGAGCACGTACTTTGACTCAGAATATGCTCCAACTTGGGCGACCCATTAAGAGCGAACGACAGATCACCCAGGTCAACAAATTACTGACCGAGACCCTGCAGCTCGTACAGCCCTCCATACCAACTTCGATACAAGTCAGTTGCAACATAGATCTAGCCGACACGGATACTGTCTATCTCAACCCTGAGCAACTACAACAGGCAATCTTGAACCTCATCCTCAATGCTCGCGATGCCATGAGCCAGGGCGGCACACTGGAGATAAACGCCACTCGAACTTCTTCTCATAGTGGTATTGAACCTAAATTATTGATTGCAGTTACCGATACTGGATATGGCATTGATAAAGAGTCATTAGAGATGATCTTCGAACCATTCTTCACGACGAAGGGCGAAAAAGGAACTGGCCTAGGTCTTTCAACTGTCAAAAAATTCGTGGACGATTGCAATGGTACCGTTTCAATTGAATCACAAGTTGATTACGGAACATCAGTTCAAATTGAATTGCCTGAGCACACAACACAAACGGGGCCTGAGGCCTTAACGGCCATTGGCGAGAGTGTTATGCCGTCGAACATTCTTCTCGCGGAGGATCATCCCCTATTGCGCCCCATGCTCAAAAGTGCCATCGCTATCACAGGGCATCACGTAGAGGTCGCTGAAGATGCCGCGCAAGTACTGGCAACGGGCACCGCTTCTCAACCTGATCTAATGGTCATGGATATCGATCTTCCAGGCGGACGAGGGGATGAGTTGGCTGCCGATCTTCGTGCCTATTGGAAGAAAGAGATTCCAGTTATTTTTATCACTGGTAATAGTAGTTTCACAATTGACGATTCTGAGACCACGATCTTGCTCTATAAACCATTTGATTTAGAGCGGCTGATTGAATCGATCTCGAACATGCTAGATATTGAATAACCGTTCATTCTGATTAACTCAATGACGCAAGACATAACTTCTTACGTCGGACAGGAGTTGTTGCCATGAGATTTAGCTATAGCCTCTTTCTTACGCTTTGTTTTATGCTGGCGTGCTGCTCAAATAAGTCCAGCAACATTACTCATGAAAGCAATTCTGACCCTCGACTTAAAGGGTCTTTTACACTCTATCTTCTTGATGGCGATCGCTATCCAGGAGAGCCAGTCCCCCAAGGCGCCGATCTCTTACACGGATGGGTGATTCTCAAACAGTGTTCCGTCAAGTCACTCGCAACGCGTGAAAAACTCTTTAAGGCACTTGACGATGGTATCGACCAATGGCGCGGCACGCCGATTGATTGCTTTAACCCCCGTCATGCAATATCTGTTGAGACGGAAGGTGTTCGTGTCGATTATCTGATCTGCTTCCAATGCCAGAACTACTACATCTGGGAAGGTGACAAGCGTGTTTCTGGTGGCATGACGACGGCACAACCACGACAAACTTTTAATCGGATCTTAGATGAGTGCAGCCCTACTAACTGAACCTAACTGTTCAGTTATTGGCAACTTCTTGAGCATACGTATGCTTGATGACATCAGATACAACGCGAAGCATTGAATCGCGCGAAGTTGTATCTAGATCTGTTCGAAATAGCATCACTCCAGCATAATTTTTTTTGATCGCATACTCAGTTTTGCTTTTCACTAGATCATGGTCGAACCCCTCATTGGCATCACCCCAACCTACTGCCATACCAATCACTATCTTCTCTGGCGGAACTCCTTTCGATCGCCAGTAGTCAATCATGGCGTGCATCTCATCAAGACCTTGATACGCCATTAATTGAATCCAATCGACTGCTGCAAGACCTTGAGGGTTGAGCTCATCTCGAAAATACACATCAATGCTGACGGTCTTTCCTAGCGGGCGCAAAGATGCGGCCGTCGCAATCACGAGATCACTGTATTGTTTCTGATAATGAGGCGAAAATCCGCCGCCAATTTCCCAATCAAAGTCAACACCATCGATATCTTGCTCGGAGAGGTACTGAGTCAGATTAGCGATGAAGCGATCTCGAGATCCGTCGGCGTTGTCACTCATCGGTGCGAAGTTCTTTTCCCAATGCTCTCCATCAAAGCTCACAATGACTTTAACTTGCTTGGAGTGCGCCTGGGCTACCACATCACTTAAGTCCCAGGCTGAAAGATTTCCATCTCCATCGAAACCGAGAAAGCCGGGAATGAAATGAGTCAAATGATCAAATCTCCATTCACCGCCACCAAAGAAACCGATGACTTTGAATTGGTTCGTGTTCGATAATGGTATGAATGTTACGGTGGTATTTTTGGTTGACTGGCAACTCAAACACATTCCACCGACCATAAGTAACGCCAATATCTTTGAAAACATAGATAAACCATTTGTTTGTAAGTGAAGCTCGTGTGACACCTTCCTAGAATCACAAGCCATTGGGCAAGCAAAGCATCACATCATTATAATGCCAGTCAGAAGCACCAGTTGCTACGGAGCCGCCTTTGAACGACATTCTGATTGCCAACTTCTACCAGTTCACTAGACTCGATGATCTGGCTGCCATTCAAGAGAAGGTTAAGAACTGCTGTGAGACAAATGACGTCCGCGGCATTGTCCTTCTTGCACCAGAAGGTATCAATGCCACGATTTCTGGAACGCCCCCAGGTGTGATGAATGTCCTTAACCTTCTCAAAAGTGATCCTCGCTTTTTTGAACTAACCTGGAAGGAATCAACTGCGGAAGAGCAACCATTTCGTAAAATTCGAGTTCGATTGAAAAAAGAAATTATCACTATGGGTGTGCCTGATGTTGATCCCACCCAACTGTCTGGAACATACGTCAAACCAAAAGACTGGAATGAATTGATTAGCGATCCAAATGTCATCGTCATTGATACGCGCAATGACTATGAGGTTGAAATTGGGTCATTCAAGAACGCAATCAACCCAGATATCCAGTCCTTTGGGGACTTTCCTCAATGGCTCAATGACCATATTGACGCATCGAAACAGCCCCGCGTTGCAATGTTCTGCACTGGTGGCATTCGTTGCGAGAAATCGACGGCGCTGCTTAAACAGGCTGGTGTTCGTGAGGTCTATCATCTTGAAGGGGGCATCCTCAAATATCTCGAGCAGATCCCCGAAGACCAAGGTCTTTGGACAGGGCAATGCTTTGTTTTTGATCAGCGCGTCTCCGTCGGACACGGTCTCGAAGCTGGCGAATATGAACTTTGTAGGGCATGTCGCCGGCCGATTCACCTTTCAGATAAGCAATCTGAATCATATCGCAAAGGCGTCAGTTGCCCCCACTGCCACCACCAAACCACAGACAATCAAAAAGCTCGCTTTGCAGAACGGCAAAAGCAAATAGATCTAGCCAAGGCGCGTGGAGAAGACCACTTCTCAGATTGAGCTATCTCTCAACAGCAACTCAAACACATCCAATTATCTCTACTTACTTTTCAATAAACCGCTCTGTAATCCAATCTGTGACCATTGGAATCCGTGGACACGCGTGAGACACAGAGGCAAGCCGTTGTTGATGAGACTTTTCTTCATGCATGGCCGAGCGCAGATGTGATGCCGCCAGCATCGTGGTATTGTGGGACAGCCATCTCGCAATGAGATAAATAATGGTCGGCCTTGATGAATCTCAAAGGATCAGCAGAAGTGCTTCTTACGTCTTTTCCTCATCAGATAATGCGGTCTCTCTCTTGGTTGCTTATGACAGCCTGCTTAGGCAGCTGCCGCTCAACGACAACACCTGAGACAGCTGTTTTAGATGCTGGTGTTTCAACTTCCCCATGGGCAGATGTCGATCCACTGGTTTTTACATCATCTGGTCCCACCTATCATGTTATCGATGGCTACGACCCGATCTGGCTTACGTACATCCAGGAAGGGGTCGAACGCGCCCGCACCTATTGGGGCAGCTATGGACCAACACACGTTTGGGTGGTCGGCCAACAAGATGGTCGTCTCATCAGCGAAGATGCTAAACAACAATTCATTGACAAGTACTGTACTTGGCGCACTGCATCATCTGAGCGAACCGTCACTGAATGCCGACCATATGCCCGCAGACGTTTCATCGAAGTGATGGAGCGAGGTGAACCGGAAGCCTACCTCTCTGATGTCCGTGATACAGAACAACGGATGGCGGAGTTGGTGTTCATTAATGTGCATGAATGGTATTACGAAGAAGATGCCATTCCAGACCCAATACTTCGTGGTATTCACGAGTACACGCACGTCTTTCAACAATCAGTTGGCCCAATGCCAACCTGGATGGCCGAAGGCGGTGCGGTCTTCATAGAAGCATGGCTACCAAAGATCGATGGACGGCGTGATCCGAAAGATGTCATGAGTTGGATCATGGAACGTGCACAACGCATGCGGCACTCTGGTTTCACAATTGCAGATATGGAAGAAATTGAAACCGCACCAGAAGAGGTTGCTCAGTACTACCTGGAACTTGCCTATGACTCTGGTGCCTGGGCAACTGTTTTTATGATCCATCAGTCTCCAACCCAGAGCGTCTCTTCTCTTAAGAATGAATTTTATCCGCTCGTTAAAGAGCTTGGCTGGGAAGCAGCGCTTGCACAATATCTCAACATCGAGAGCAAGGATCAATTTTACGAAGACTTTGAGGCCTTCATGGATTTACCTATTCAAGAGCAACTCCGTACCCTCGAAGCGATCCGGCCATAAGTCACCATCGACTGAAACGTACGCTCTTATGGATCCGATGTCACGGCTTCATCCCCTGCCACGTCACAATCGGTACGTAGCCCACCGATAGTCCTTCTGGAGGCGTGACAAAGAGATGAGAATCAAAAGTCACC
>CALCOW010000494.1 GCA_937899935.1 uncultured Phycisphaerae bacterium | reverse complement strand
CGACGGCGCAGACCGTGACGACCCATCAGCTCGTCATGAGGCAGCACCATATGGCTGCCCTGATCAGTGGCAACGACAAACGACTCGCGCAGGTAACGAAGTTCAATCTGCACCCTGGCAGCGACCGCTTCATCTTGCCCCAGAATCTCTTCCAATCGTTGAGACTCACCATGATTTTGACAAGTAACAACGATGTGTTGGTCGGCGACGAGTTTTCGAAGTTGATCAAGCGGACCACAGAGCGGATCAAGCACTGGCGAACTTTTCAATGGCAGCGCGTGCGACGTCTTATCTCCAGGCGCGTCTTGACTGCGTATGGCGCACACACATTTCGCCCGCTCTAGGCACGTTGCCTGCACTTCTTCCCAGGTCAAGAGCCCTGTTTGATCATGCACTCTATTGAGATAGCTGCGCCCTTGTTCGGCAAGTTCACCGATGTCACTAAGTATCACCAAGGCACTCTCTGGAAGCACCTCAGCAAGCGTCACGCCATTGGCCCAGTTCGATTGATCAATGTCGACCGCAATCACTTCAAGGCGATCGATGCGACGGTCAGAGCCCAGTGTGTCAAGATCGATCTCATGCAACGACTCTATCTCATCACCAAAGAGATCCAAACGTACTGGCATGCCCAAGCCAGGAAAGAGATCAACAATACCACCACGCACCGCAAACTGACCCGCACCGTCGATCGATTCAACACGGCGATAGCCGGCTTGATCGAGCCATGAAAGCAACCCTGCCCGATCAATTTTCTGGCCAACCTCTAATGGCTGAACAAGATGAGCAATGTCATCCGGAGCAGGTAATGACTGCATTAACGAGGCCGCAGAACAAACAACCAGTCCGGCTGGCACTCCAAGAAGAAATTGTTGTTGCACATGGAGACGCTGCGACAGAATTTCTGGACTGGTTTGATCCATACCGGGCAGCGATTGTTGTGCAGGAAAGACATACGTTGACAGCCCAGCAACAGCCTGGTCTCGCAAAAGCCCCGCCGCCTCATCGGCGGCATCATCAACGGCATCGAGATGAGCCGTCACGAAGATCAACGGACCAATGGAGCCGCTGCTACCCATCTGGCTGGTGGCCGCCGCCAAAACCACAGCGGCCGTCTGATTCAAGGGCTCTAACTCAACCAACCCCCCACCCTCGATACGGCGCAGCAACTCCTGCATTGCGGGATCAGCGCGCAATTGATCCATCCAGGACACAGCCACAAACAGCTCCACCATCTTTATTGTGCCCAGCAACAATCCCCTGGCACCTGGGACCCAGCAAACACTGGGCGATTCATGTTCACTCTATCGTCGGGGGGCAGGCGCGGCCACAAGCGAGGTGAGTTCTGAGAGACGGACCGGCCCAATACCAGAGACGGCCTCGAGCTGACTCACCGAAGTGTAGGGGCCATGCTGGTGCCGCCACTGCACAATCCGTTCTGCCAAGACTGGGCCGATGCGCGGTAGCAAACGCAATTCCAGAGCCGACGCCAAATTGATGTCAATACGCGTGTCTGACATAAGCATCGGCCGAGGCGGTACCGGAGGCACTGCGAGAGCCGTGAGCACGGCCAAGCTAAGCAGACCCCCAACAAAGACCTCACGCGGCGAGATGCTCAAGGCAGGCCAAGTCATTTCGTCGCCTTTGCTGGCAATCGCAATGGCCCCAATGGCTTGCGGAGTGTGCGACGATGCGCCGCGAGCCGACTGAGCGCCAT
>CALCOW010000493.1 GCA_937899935.1 uncultured Phycisphaerae bacterium | reverse complement strand
TCAGTGGGCTGCCATCCATGATGTACAGACCGCCGCCCTGACTTACTGAATGATTCTCAACAAACTTACAGTCACGCACTGTTGGGCTACTGCTCTCAGCATACATCCCAGCACCATGGAAGCTCGAACCATTGGTAATAGTAAAACCTTCAATGATGGTCGCCGATGTTTCGCCTCCGACACAATACACGACGCCAAAAGCAGCCTCACCATCAAGAATGGTTTGGGCAGCACCATGAGAAGAGCGAATGGTAATTGGCTTGCTCCCAGTGGAGATGACTGCGGTGTCGTCGCCAGAAACCGTCCAGGTACCTGGACCCACCAGCACCGTATCGCCATAGCCTGCATCAACGATCGCCTCTTGAATGCTGCTGTATTCGCCAGGCACCTGAAGGATGCCATCACCAGTCGGTGACTGGCAGTGATCTGGCACCCCATCACCATTCACATCGTTACACTCAAAGTCAACACAGGCGCCGCCACCGTCGATCCAGTAGCCTCGAATTTGTGGACCGACATTTCCACACAAGACCGTATTGATCAGGCGCGTCGATCGATTTGTGAACAGTCCACCGCCCAGGTTGTTGACGACGCGGCAATCTTCATAGGTGGCCTGGGCAGGACCAATGTCCCAGATACCCCCACCACTATTTTTTTCGATGTCACAACGCTCAAATAGGGGTACGTCACCGCCAACGGTAAAGATGGCAAAGCCGCCTATTTGATTGGCCACATGACAGTCTGCAATGCTGCCAGCACAACTGCCGACATACATCGCCGCGCCATAACTCAAGGCTGTATTCATCGAGAAGTTGGTACTGTCCATGGCAAGGCTGCCACCGTCAATATAAAGGCCACCACCACGACCCCCCTGCGACCGATTGTTTTGAAACTGACATCCAGAAATCGTCACATCGCTCGATTCACTGCGCAATCCACCACCATAGAGATTTCCATAGTTGTTTGAAAACACACACTGATTGAGTACGACATCACTGACCGTCACATACATACCACCACCATGATCGGTGGCCGAGTTGTCATTGAAGATGCAGCCATGAAAGATCGGACTACTGTCATCACTGTAAACCGCTCCACCAGAATCAGTGCTCGATTGATTACCCTCAAAGACGCAGCCGGTGAGCGTTGGGGCGCTGCTTTGGCCAATGTACAAGGCCCCGCCAGAAAAGCCGCCCCAGTTTTGTTCAAACTTACACTGTTCAAGTTGAGCAGAAGAGTTCAACATCTCGACCGCGCCGCCAACCGCGCTGGTGTTGTCGATAAAAATGACATTTCGAAGTATTGGACTCGAGTTGTGGATCAGCATTCCTGCTCCAGCAGGCGAGACCAACCCATTGGCAATGACCAGATTTTCAAAGACGGTGGACGCTGATTCACCACTGGTGCAACGCATCACGGTTCCATTGTCTTGACCATCAATAAAGACCAGTGGCATGCCTTTTCCATTGGTCGCACCGAGCAAGTGAATCGCTCGCCCAGCGGTATCGACATTGAACTCGTTATAAATGCCCGGTGCAATCGCAATGGTATCTCCATCGACGGAAGCATCGATTGCCTCTTGAATCGTCAGGTGATCGGAGGGCACCTCAATGGTGTCCGCAACGATCGGACCGCTTAACAACATGGCCGCTGAAGAGACTATGAAATATCTCACGCGTACTTCTCCTAAGATCGCTTGATATGCTCTGGAAGAGCCTTTGAGCAACCCTTTCCCATTCAACAGGCCTTCACCACCTGACCAAGGCAGTATGATCTTCTCTACCACTCTCAATGTTCATTGGCGGTCCTTGTATTGCACCATTTTCTCGAATAAAGGCAAGGCTGCGTTCGTAAAAATAGTGCTTTCGATGACTTATTGGGACATCCAAGAAACATCAGATTCTTACTTTTTCACGCCCGTCACTGAAGATCAGCCTTGTCTCTTGACGATCAGCACTACTCAGAGTCGATCGTTTGCCCGGCCATAGAACCCACCACTCACCCTCCCATGACTACCACTCTTATGATCAATAGATCGATGTTCTTCGTAGTGAACGAGGAGCGCTTCTTTGGGCAACAAGGAGCCGAGTGTTGCGACTGCTAATTGTGCAAACTGGAGACTATGCCGAAGCATGGCACCGCCTCAAGACAGGTGGGCAAGAGACTTTTCGTGACCAACGCCACAGCGTAGAACACATCGCTACGCTCGCAGATCAACACGAAATCGTGGTTCTGGCCGGTTGCGATCGTGTCTATGATGAGATGCTCGCACCAAACCTACGCAGCATCGGCCTTTCAAGCTCGCACTTTTGGAGCCGCTTGAAACGGCGCCAACTTCGTAAACTGCTTGACGATATTAATCCTGACCAAGTCGTTGTTGGCATGCCTAATCTGACGGTTTTGTCTTGGGCTGCACAACGAGGCCTTTTGACTCTTCCTCTCTTTGCAGACACCTTTGAGTCAGATGGACCACGACCGCGACGGTGGAATCGAAGCATCGAAAAGGCGCTTGCAGAGATTCATAGCCCTTGTGTTTCCAACCATAGCCTTGCCGCTTCGCAATCATTAATGCATCTGAATATACCGAAAGATAAAATTGTTCCCTGGGAACATCTGGCGATAGAGGCCAACCCAGATCCTAAATTGGCACCTGGGACATCCACGATACAGTTACTCTTTGTTGGGCAGGCAAGCCAAAGCAAGGGCCTTGGTGATTGCATTGAGGCACTTCACATTCTTCATCGCCAACAACGACAAACAACGCTCACTGTTATGGGCCCCGGCCATACCCAACCATTTGTTGATCAAGCCAGAAGCCACGGTCTCATTGACTTTCGTGGCCAAGTTGGCGCCGATCAGGTGCAACAAGCAATGCGAGATCATGATGTTGTCGTCGTCGCTTCACGGCACGATTACGCTGAAGGTTTACCAAACACTGTCTACGAGACACTCGCCTCTCGAACACCGCTGGTTGCTTCTGACCATCCAGCGATCGCAAGCAGACTTTCCCCCGGCGTAGATTCAATGCAATTTAAAGCCGCTGACTCAAGCTCATTGGCCGAACAGCTTTCACTTCTTATTAACGATCGCGAACTCTATGAACGCCTTTCGCAACACAGCGCCAAGGCGCTCAACGGACTCTATGTTGGTATTGAACGACAAGCACTTATTACCCTGTTTGTTGACGATCCCAAAGATAAAACAGGTTGGGTCCGAAGGCATTCTCTCGATCGCTTATCTGGGAAGCATGAGGCCGATTAACATGAGGCACTGGCAACGTGGCATATGATCAGTGTGGCGAAGGAACATCGCATTCTTGTCCGTAGTAGATGAGGAATGCAGAGAAATCGATCAAATCAACCCTACCATCTCGATTCAGATCAGCAACGAGCCCCCAAGACTCTTGACCATAGTGTACCAGTAGAATCGAGAAATCTGCGACATCAACAAGCCTGTCGTCGTTCATATCGCCAGGACAAAACTGGCCTGGTTCTTCCGGGTCACCCGCTTGTACAGATTCGATCTGAGCATAGATGTATTGTGCGACTGCCTGGGATGTGTACGCACTATTCCAGGCGCCCCTTTGCTGCTCTCGTGCTCGTTCCATAAAAGCCCTGAGTGTCGGCCACTGACCGATGAATGCTTGATAGGCCTCGATCGTCAGGGTGTCCCATCTGCCAGCAAGATAGGATGTATTCAAGCTGCCAACATCATTGGCATACATCTGCCATTGACTATAGTCCCACCAGCTACTACCTATCAGTGCGAACTGAGGAATTGGATCGGCATAATAAACATTCTCTTGCAGCTGGACCTCCGCCAAGAGTTGCTCATCCGAAAATTCAATAATGAATTGATCGCCACGACTGTCCAGATGATTTTGCTGAATGCCCAGATCGCATTCAGCATTATCAGAATGAAGTATTTTGATGCTGGTTCCATACCAATCAACAATATAGTTTCCAGAGATATTGAGATTGTTAACACATTCCTTGCTTGAGGTTGGCAAGAAAATACCGGAACCTCTCTGAGTTTGTGACAACATGCCTGCCACCACGTTGTTAACGACCACACTATCCCGAACATTCTGCAACTGGATACC
>CALCOW010000492.1 GCA_937899935.1 uncultured Phycisphaerae bacterium | reverse complement strand
ATGAATCAATACATATAAAGCTTCACATCCCTCCGGAGCCTGGCCGGGATCACTCCGTGAGGGTACCGCCAAATAGAGTGTTGGATCTTCTGCCGGAACACCTCGATCATAAATATCATTGAATTCCCGTTTTGAATCGCGACTGAAAAGGAAGTTGTGATGAGCGAGATGGTCGTATTGTTTCGTTAAGCCAAGAAAGAGGACAAGTCCGCTGCAGGCGGGCTTGTAATTTTTTGCAATTGAACGGCTCTCACGTTGTGACTCTGGTGAGTTCATGAGATCACGATATGTTCGTTGGACGTCACAGTTTGAAACCACAGTTTTTGCCGTGAGGACTGAACCGTCATCAAGTGTTACACCGGTAACAATCTTGCCCTCTGTATTAATGGATGCAACACCATTTCCTGTTCGCAATGTTGCTCCAAATTCTTCAGCCAGTTTGCTGAGCGCTTGAGCAACGGATCTGGTGCCACCCTTCGAGTACCAGCAACCTTCATCAACTTGAATTGAGGCAATAACAGAAAGAATGGCAGGTGCTAAAAATGGACTGGAGCCTACATATTGCATGAAGTGCTCAACCATCTGCTGCAAATGTGGTTCTTTGATATGCCGGTGGACCGTGTTCCCCACAGTGCTGTGCATGCGCATTGCTAGCACATCTCGAAGTAGTTTTATATCTGTTGGCGGTGTGTAACGCATGACATCACGAATGCCACCAATATCTTTGTAGTAGAAGACACGATTGCTCAGCCGGTTCATGCGGCGAGAGAACTCAAGAAATTCCTCATATCCTTGCCCTGGCTTCGCTTCCTGGAATTGTTTATCAAGTGCATTGATCATCTCTGCAGTGCCTTCCTTCAGGTCGAGCACTGTGTCATCTTCATAAAAAGCTCGCCATTGAGGATCGAGCCTTATGAGATCGATGTAATCTTCAGGGTTGCGCTGACATCGCCGAATGATGCCACGTAAGACATCAGGCTTGGTAAGAATGGTTGGGCCCATGTCAAACGAATAACCTTGCTCAGTGAGCACATTCATTTTTCCGCCAAGATGTTTGTTTCGTTCTACGAGCGTGACATTCAAACCTCGTCTAGCGAGTTCAACGGTACTAGAGAGGCCCGCGAGCCCGCCGCCGATGACAATGACATCAGATTGTGTTTCTTGCTTAATCATTTTGGCTGCCTTAGTTCCGTTGTCTTAAATTGATCTGGTTGCCCATTGCCCTTATCAGGCGTTCGCGCTGATCGGTAATCAGAGTTGCTTTGATCGGATTTTTGAGTTGCGTCCTCAAGTGACCATGCTGCAGTTGGTGGTCGATAAAGACTCCGCCGACTTTTTCCGCCGTAGGTCCATAATACGATCGAGCGTAGTCTATTAAAACTCTTGCGTGTCATCGTTGGTAAGGATGGTCGAGCCCAAGCGGCCGTCGTTGAGACCTGCATGGGCCTTGTCATTTCCAGTAATCCCATGGATCCCTGAGAAGCGCCCCATCCACTGGCTCCGTTACCCAGAATGCTTGTGGCTGGATGAGCTGCTGGACGAACCACATCGTTGAAGGTGATGGTGCCACTGCCCAGTAAAGGCATGATGGCACGTGCACGTCGAGGATGCCGTGTAAAAACAGAGGTGGCAAGATGTTGGTCACACTGATGGTGAATCTGCAGTGCTTGCTCTACTGAATCAACTGGTATCACTGCTAAGGCTGGCCCGAAGTGCTCGCCGGCAACCAATGCTGCATCTGGGGGGCAATTACCCACAATAATTGGCCGAATCCAACCGTCTTCAGGTGGTTCGAGGATACCGGAAAGGCTAAAGCCCCCTTGCTCGATGGCCTGAGAAGCAAGGTGATGGACAAACTCAGCCTGGCCCTCTGTCACCAGCCGACGCGGTTGGGCACTGGCTGCGAGCCTTGAAAGGGCCTGCAAGAGCGCGTTGTAAATATTCCGAGAAACAAGCGCGCGGCGTGGTGCCATGCAAGTCTGGCCCCCATTAAGCTCGATCGCTTCCCATATTGCCTGTGCTGCTAGCTCAGGGTCTGCATCGTCCAGGACGATTGCCGAGTCGCGGCCACTGAGTTCGAGTGTTGAGGTTGTCATCATATTGGCTGTGATCGAAGCAACCTGTTGGCCCACCTCGGTAGAACCGGTGAACACGACATGGTCAAAGGCCTGTTGGCTAAGCATCTCTTTGCCGGCTTCCCGAGTTGCTGAAACCGATCGAAGTATCGATCGAGGAACACCGGCTTGCCAAAAGGCCTGTAAAAGTGCGGATTGGCTAGCACGGGCATTTTCTGAGGGTTTAACGGTGACTCGATTACCTGCGACCAGTGCTTGAATGATCTGTATTCCTAGTAACTGTAGTGGGTAGTTCCACGTTGCAATGATGGCGACATGCCCCAATGGCACTCGGTAGAGCCAGTGTTTTTGCCCCAGTTGCCACCATGCCTGGTGCCTCACTCGTTTCGGTAAAAGAAGACGCTTGGCGCGTCTTTCATGCCAACGACAGGCGGCCAAAAGAGGCATCAGATCTGCTGTGAGTGCCTCTTGTTGCGATTTAGCTAATTCTTCACGAAGCACCCGGTTGAGTGTTTCCTCACGATCGACAAGGATTTTGCGGAGCCGGCCAATCCATACCAGACGTTCGCCTATCGACGGCATTTTGATTGAATGGCTGGTATTCGACGGCATGAAAAGACTCCCATTTCTGACGATTGAGGTCCGGCAATTCTGGTCAATGTAAAGGTGGAGGGCTGAATCGCCAGAAGGCCGTGGCAAGATGAGTATGATAGTAGGGAAGGAGACTAAAAGGTCAATGAGTCAACAATCTAACATTGCCATCATTGGAGCAGGACCAGGGGGGCTTGCTGCAGCCATGCTACTTGCGGCTAGTGGCTGTGATGTCACGGTCTTCGAAGCTCAAGAAAGGGCTGGTGGTCGTTCTCGTCGCCTGACGAAAGAGCAATTCCACTTCGATATCGGTGCCACCTTCTTCATGATGCCTTACGTCATGGACGAGATCTTTCGTGCGGCCAATCGCCATTTGGCCAATGAGGTCGAGATGATTCGTCTTGATCCGATGTACCGCCTTGTCTTCAATGGCGGCCAATCAGTTGATCTTGAAATTGATGCACTGCCTGATCAAGTTCAGATGATGCGCCAGCTTGATGCGATTTGTCCTGGTGACGGAATGGCATTCGAGCGTTTTATGCATGACAATCGATTGAAGCTTGCAGCAATGGATCCGATCTTGCGACGCCCGATTCGCTCAGTTCGTGATCTGTTCAATATGAAAGCGCTGGGAGCAGCCAAGCATATTCATCCCGGCCGGACGATGTACAAGCATCTCTCTAAGTACTTTGCTGACCCACGAATCAGGTTGGCCATGGGGTTCCAGAGCAAATATTTGGGAATGAGTATCTACGAGTGTCCTAGTCTCTTCTCTATCCTTCCATTTATTGAATATGAATATGGTGTCTGGCATCCACAAGGTGGCATTTCCTCAACGATGGATGCAATGGCGCGCATATTGGATGAAATGGGCGTCACCATAAAACTCAATTCACCAGTTGAGCAGATCCTGTTTGAAGGTCGACGAGCAACAGGTGTTTGCGTCGATGGAGTAAACCACTCCTTTGATCAAGTGGTCATTAATGCCGATGCGACCTGGGCGATGAAGAATCTCATTCCTGCGTCGTTGCGAAAGCGATATACGGATGAAAAGATTGATCGTATGGGCTACTCATGCAGTACCTATATGCTGTACCTCGGATTACGAGGCGAATTGCCACTGCCTCATCACACCATCTGTTTTAGCGAGAAGTATCAAGAAAATCTTGCGGATATTACGCACCATGGTCGCTTAAGCGAAGAGCCATCGATGTACTTCTGTAATCCTGCTGCAACAGATGCCTCAATGGCACCGATCGGTTGCAGCTCGTTGTATTGCCTTGTTCCGACGCCGAATACAAAGAGTGGCATCAATTGGCAAGCGGAAGCACCAGGCATGCGTAAGCAGGTTATCCAACAGCTTGAACGTCGTCTCGGCATTGGAGACATTGAATCTCGCATTCTTGTCGAACATCAGATTACGCCAGCTGATTGGCGAGCTCAGAACATTAATCATGGTGCGACTTTCAATCTGGCTCACTCGCTCAAGCAGATGCTGGGACGAAGGCC
>CALCOW010000491.1 GCA_937899935.1 uncultured Phycisphaerae bacterium | reverse complement strand
TCAAATTCAGTTCTCACGCTGCGCACCGCCGCACTGAAACGAACGCGCTCGCCGAGATCTATCTGAGTCAAATTGAGCTTGACAGGCCGCTTGGTGATTCGGGCTGGCCGTTCTTGATCTCGGCGAGGGAAGCCGAGCAACTTAATGCCGACACGGCGCTGCGTATGTCACAAGCCCTGCCAAGGTTATCCTTGGGTGATGCGTATCTTGACGTGCTCGATACAAAGTACAAAACGCCACCACTGACATCACAGCTCGCCATGTATTTGCTTGATGCCAAGGCGACTTTAGGTGGTGGGTTGCAAGACCCGGTCTTCATGATCTGGCGAATGTCCGACGGCGACGTTCTTGAGATGTGCAAGTTGTCTTCAGGCAGTCAAAGGCTCGATTGGAGTTTGCGTGGCTACATCGAAGCATTGGACCTTCAAGTTGGTGAAGAACGTGTCTATGTGCAAATCGATCTCGACTCACTGAACCCAGCGGTTGCTGAGGTCACGCCGTAATGGTCAACAAGCAGGCGATCTTGCAGAATTCAAAGCGAGGTGCTGACGCCATTGGAGTCACATCATGTTCTTCATCATAATATTTTCGGTGTTCTTCATTGTGTTCTTCGCTGGTCCTTTTGTCTACGACAAGATGATGACACCGAAGCTTAAGCAGCGCCGCGCGCAAGCCGAGGCTGAGATCGCTGCGGCGGCACGCCCCGCCGCCTTGCCTTCGCCCGAGGCGCCGATGTCCACCCAAGTTCCTTTAGGCACGTGGGGGCGTTGGGATCGCTTAGTGCGTTTCAAGCGTATGTACCAGCCGTCGCGTAGGCTCACATTGAGATGGAGCATGCGAATAGCCCCTTGGGTGATGGGTTGCTTACTGGGGGCATTTTTTTTCGACCGACTGTTGATGTTCATTGGCCGCGTCGGTGCGATTCATGACTACTTGCTTTCCTGCTTATTTTTTCTGGGTATCACTTTCATCGTGGCAATTATTTGGTGGTCAGTGCGCGCGATTTCGCCTGCTCGCTCATTTTCAAATGAATATCTGCAATCGCTTATTGATAGTGATGGCTTTAGTTGTCCTAAGTGTGAGCTGGCGCTTGAGAAGACTTCTGGCTTCGATATTTGGTCATGCTCAAAATGCAAAGCGCAGCACGACATCGATTCACTGGCACAAGCCATAGCCAAGAAAGTGCGAATAAGTAAGGATGCGACGCCACCGTGGCATTCATCTGTCAACTTATTTGGGTTTTCAAAACGCGAAAATGCCGACCGTATCTCTGTCACGTTTGTTCAAATGCGTTTGCTTTGTAAAGTGCTACTGTGGTTATTCATCGTATTGACACTGATATTGATGATCACCTTCTATGACAGTCGTTTAGCAGTTATTTGCTCTTTCATGATGATGGCTGGTGCGTGGTTTTTGCTCAGAGGCAGCCGCTTGTCTAATGAGCCGTATAGTCGCTGTGCCCATTGCCTACATGATGTCCCGCGCGGTGTGGTATTGCCAAAGAAGTGCAGTGAGTGTGGCCAGTGCTGGCATCTTCCTGGCGGCCTGCTTCATCACCGCATTGAAATTCGATCTCTCGCCTACGGCGGTCTGACGATGCTTGTGCTTGGTTTTTTGTTGGCGGGAGCTGGGACTTATCGTGATTGGCAGTTCGGCCAATCGCTGCAGTCGCCTCAAAATGTGTCATCTTCAGCGCTCATTGCCCATTTAGAACTTGATTCAGGTGGTCGGCGCGATGCAGATCAATTTAGGGCCCTCGAGGCTGAACTTCACCAAAGAGAACTGACGTTTCAGGAAGCCACCGCACTGGCCAATATCTATGCAGAACGTATCGAGCAAAGACCGTCAGTTTGGATGCCACACCCATCGGTACGGTATCACGGGCAATGGTTACTGTACGCCCTGGCAGCGGGCAAATTAGATGCAAGCGTTGTAGATCGACTCAGGCGAGCAAGCCCGCGAATCAGTTTGTACGGGGCTTGGATCAAAGGGGTCAGCCCCAAAAATGTCGGCTCATTGCTGTGCATTCCTGAATTTCCCGTGACATGGGTAGCGGCCGAGGTGACCATTGATGGTCAGTCGTATGACTGCCAAGTGGTATCGACCGGTGCAGCCACAAGGGTTTGTCTGGATGTGCCACTGATTCCCCGAAAAAGCTCTTATCTGGTCGAGGTGACGGCCTGGTGTGTTGCCTCTGGTTTTAGCGTTGATGATGAAGACCATTGTGATCCTGCGTATCTCAAAAAGAATACTCTGCCGGGTGTCTGGTCAGTCACCAGTGAAGCACGCCTGGAAACCAAGCAAGCTCCAATGCTTGGGTTGGGTGATTCTCATTTTGTATTCAACAGACCGAGTGCCTGGTCCTTCGGGGACGGAGACGATATCACCATCCAAATGTGCCCTCTTTTTGCGGAAGAGGTTTCGAAGATGGTCCGCGCTCAATCTGCCTTGGGGACAGCGGCGCAAGAGCCGATTGTCAAAGTGAGCAATAGAGGTTGGTATGACGCGAAAATCAGGGTGGCTGCTTCTTCAGGTAGTGCCGTGCTTGATCAACTTGTGGTGGAGCATCTGGGTTGTGCAGAATTCGAGTTCCGTACGAGCGGGTCTTACTACTTTCAAATCGATCTCGACTCACTGAACCCAGCGGTTGCTGAGGTCACGCCATAATAAACGCCGCTCTTATCCACCTAAGATCGCCGCGCAGCGTTCCAGCACACTTTCATCCAACGTCAAATCACTGGCCGTGATGTTCTCTTTTAACTGCTCAGGCTTGCTGGCCCCAACAATCACGGAACTCACCTCGGGGCGGCGCAGGCACCAAGCCAAGGCCAAGGTCGCCAGCGGCAGCCCCATGCCATCAGCAACTTCTTTAAGACGTGCGACGATCGCATGGTTCTTTTCGGTGAGGCGCGGTTGTAAGAACTGGCCCTGCTCTGGATGCGCGGCGCGGGTTCCATCAGGTACGCCCTCAGCATATTTGCCGGTGAGCATGCCTTCGCCTAAGGGAGAGAAGGCCACGATGCCCATGCCCATCGCTTTGCAAGTGGGGAACGCCGATTCTTCCCAATGGCGCTCCAGCATGTTGTATTGCGGTTGGCTACTGATCGGCAGATGCCAGCGATGCTCTTCGCAGAGGCTATGCGCATCAGCAATCTGTTCGGCGGTCCATTCGCTCACACCCCAATAGAGAATTTTGCCTGCATTGACCAGATCGTTCATGGCTCGGCAGGTCTCAAGCAGTGGCACCGACGGGTCATAACGATGGCATTGATAGAGGTCGATGTAGTCG
>CALCOW010000490.1 GCA_937899935.1 uncultured Phycisphaerae bacterium | reverse complement strand
GTTCAGGAACTGGCTTCACTTCACCCCACAGCGTATCTGTCTGTTGTCCGTATATACGTCGCACACTCGACATCAGTCGTGTGGGATCGGCTAAATGTGCGGCACCAAACTCATGAACATGAATACGGCAGCCTTGCTCAGCAAGCCAGCCCCAACTTCCAGCATGATCAAGATGAATATGTGTTACGAAGACGCCGGAGAGATCACTCACTTGATATCCATGGGCATCCAAGCCCTGCTGCAATGATTCAAATGTGCTCGCAGGCCCAACTTCAATCAAAACGGGGCCGGTCTCTGTCTCAAGAAGATAGACACCAATACGTCCGCTGACTCTGCCAAAGTTTAAGTCGATGATGTTAACTTCAACAGGCACGTTCGAATCACCCGCCACCATTCACCTCGACGTCTGATGGCATCGGCTTTTTACCACTGACGACTGGTTTCCCTGCCTGCTCCCAGGATCTTATTCCACCGTCAAGTGTGCGCACATCTGCTGCACCAAGTTCAATCAAACGCTTACTCATGGCTTTTGCAAGAGGATCTTCGTAGCGTGATCCATAGACAATCAAAATGCCGCCGCCTTGCACCTGATGAAATTTTGCCTCAACGTTACTGAACGGGACATGAATGGCGCCCGGAATATGGGCCTTGACATAATCGCTTTCACTCCGAGGATCAACAAATGTAATCACATGCTGCCCCTGCAAGCCAAACCACTGACCACCATCAGCATCCAACAGCTCTTCGGTTTGCTGCAAAGTGATGGGCGCCAAGCTGTAGTCAGATGTCGTCCTCGCATGGCAGGCTGGTAGAGAGACCATGATCGCAACACACAGCAGGTGGGCCACCCGTTGACTTCGTGTTTGGCTCATAAATATTGATTTCATTCCTCTAGTGTAGGGCTTTAACCTCGTGTAGAGGCAATCGCCGCTCTTAGCCAGAAACTTATACCCGTCCTGCAACAGAGAGGGCGGGGTTGGCATACCATGCCTATTTACCCCTGAGGTTGATGCGATGATGCCGCTGCAAAAATGGGATCAACAAGTATGACTCTACCAACACTGCTCTTGTCCTTAAGTATGCTTCTGGGTCCAGAATCGGGTGTGGGTGTTGCCCAAGAGACCGAGCATCAAACAACAACTCCAAGCCCGTTCGACAGCCAGCCAGCGACCGAAGAGCGCCAGCCCGCCACCGCAAAGTTTTGGGCCTCACCACAACAGGTTGTTGCAGGTGAAACTACATACATTGCAGTGGAATTTTCGATCGAGGAGCACTGGCATATTTACTGGTTGTATGCCGGAGCGAATGGTGACCCAACTGAATTCAATGTGATGGCGCCAGAGAACATTGAAGTTGGTCCCGTTATTTTCCCTCGGCCACAAAGGTTTAAAGAGCCAGAGGGCGATGTCTATGGCTATGAAAACAAAGCTGTTTTCTTGGTGCCACTCACCGTCCATAAGAACCACCGCGCAAGAAAGATCTCTGTATCGATCGACGCCTATTGGCTGGTTTGTCGCAAGATTTGTTTGTTAGGAGAAAAAAGCCAGAAGATCATGGTTGAGGTACTGCCACCAGACGCTACGGTTCAACCACCTGATGCGCAAGTGAAAGCTGCTCTTGCCGCCAAACCCATCGATGCAATAACCGTCAAGGGTTTTGAGATCTTCTTTGGAGGCGGACTGCTTAAGCTAAGTGGGCCACTCAAGGGATTGGACAAGGCTGACTTTTTTCCGAATCCAATGGCTGGCATTCAATATGGCACCCCCAAAATAACCACCAGTGGAAGTCGATTTGAAATCGACGTACCCGTTGAAATCGAACTGCATAATACGTTGGGCGAAAAACTTGATCTCCGCGGACTCGTCGTTCTAGGAGACAAGCCAACGGACCCCTCATATTCCTTTTCTGTTCCAGCAAAGGCACAAACACCACCAGATAAAAAGTGAGTTTTAGTGCGTCTCACCGTCTGAGACCAAAGCCCACATTTTTAATTGTCCCTCAATAGGAGTTATTCATGTTAAATCGAACCGTGACAACTGTGATGTCAGCGGCTGTCATTCTCGGCGCCGTAAGTCTGGCAACTTCAATGCAAGACTCTACAACAACCGCCCCAGCACAACCCGAAAAGACCGAAGCGCCAGAAAAAGCAACTATTGATGCGAAAGCGCCGAATTTCACGTTAAAAGATAGCAACGGAAACACCCATTCGCTGTCTGACTTTGAAGGCAAGATTGTTGTACTTGAGTGGTTTAGCTCCGCTTGCCCATACTCGGGCAAAGAGAGTGCCGCCAGTGTTCACTCCAGCGGCCGTGTCGCTGATGCACAAAAGCAACTTAAAGAAATCGACGAAAACGTGGTTTATCTGCTCATTGACTCAACCGCGAACCAGCCCGCTGAAAAAGTCAAAACAGCATCCGTTGCGGCGCTCAAGAAATATGACAACGAGGCGCCGCTTCTGATGGACTATAGCGGCGAGGTAGGCCATATGTACGGCGCGCGGACAACGCCGCATGTTTACGTGATCGATGAAGAAGGCATCCTGCGCTACTCGGGCGCCTTCGACGATAACAGCCGGGGGAAAAACCCTGAGTCAACCAACTATGCCGTCAATACGGTTAAGCAACTCAAGGCTGGGGAGACCGTCAGCCCATCCCAAACTCGGCCATGGGGCTGTGGTGTTAAGTACAATCGCAATCCTGCCAAGGGTTGATTTGTAACAAGCACCACCGAGGCAAAAATAGAAAAGGGGCTCCGAGTCAACTCGGAGCCCCTTGTTTGTATCTGCTGTTTGTATCTACTCGAGCGCTGCAGCCCCAGAAATAATTTCCGTCAGTTCAGTAGTGATCTGACTCTGTCGAGCGCGGTTGTA
>CALCOW010000489.1 GCA_937899935.1 uncultured Phycisphaerae bacterium | reverse complement strand
CAGACGTGTGCTCTTCCGATCTTATTCTCGAAGCACTCAGAGCGTGGAATGATGTCCACGGAACATTCCCGTTCAAAGTAAGCGTGCTTATCGAGGGGGAAGAAGAATCAGGCAGTCATAGCTTGCCGAGCTATCTTAGTGAACACGCTGATGAACTTAAGGCTGATGTCTGCATTATTAGCGACACTGGAATGTGGAACATTGACACACCAGCAATTACGACGATGTTGCGAGGTGTACTGAGCACTGAAGTGACACTACACGGCCCAGATCATGACTTGCATTCCGGCATGTATGGCGGTGCGGTTGCCAACCCCATTAATGGATTGACCATGGCGCTTGGCCAACTCATCGATCATGATGGACGCATTCAGATTCCAGATTTCTACGATGGCATTATCCCGCTGACAGATCAACAACATCAACAATGGAGTGAGCTTGGATTTAGCGAAGAAGAAACGGTAAAAGCGGTGGGTATGACACAGGGAACCGGAGAAAAGGGATACTCCGCACTCGAACGCATTTGGGCTCGTCCGACCTGTGACCTCAATGGCATCGTTGGTGGCTATACGGGTGAAGGTGGCAAGACCATTATCCCATCAAAGGCATCGGCCAAGATCAGTTGCCGCCTTGTACCGGGTATGGATGGCGAGAAAATTGCTGACGCTCTCCGAGCCTTCTTCGAAGCGCGCACGCCACCGGGCTGCCATTGGGAATTTGGCCAGACCCATGTGGCCCCTGCAATTCGTGTTCCAACTGAATCGTGCTGGGTTGATGCGTGTTGTGAGGCTCTTTCTGAAATCTACGACAATGATACGGTTCTGATTGGGTGCGGCGGCTCCATTCCTGTAGCCGCTTTTTTCAAGGACATTCTTGATCTCGACTGCCTCCTCGTAGGCTTCGGGCTTGAGGATGATCGTGTGCATTCACCGAATGAAAAATTTGAGTTGACCTGTCTAGAGAAGGGCGCTGCTTCCCATGTAGCCATGATTGCTCATTTTGCAAAATGCCAGGCAGGTTTATCTTGCTGATACGACAACACCGACCCATCACCTTCATAAATCGACCATCAAGGCCTCTCGCAAGGGCATTTATAACTTCATGGCAGTCTTCGGAGCCATCGGTCTAGAATCTGCTTATGAATATCCATCGGTTCATCATGGCATTTGCCCTGCTTGTACTGAGCACCGCCGCGAGTGGGCAAGTGGATGATGTTTCCATCTCACTTGATCAATTTGGGATTGGGTCAATTGCCCGCGCGGGAGAACTCACCGGCATTCGATTAGATATTACGAATAACACCGGTGAGCCAAAACAAGTTTGGGTGCATTGGGAGGTACCCAATCCAGATCAGGACATTGCCGAATACGGGCGCGTCATGACACTTGCTGGCTCTGAATCAATTTGGCTCTATGCACCTCTGCCCTTCAATCTTGATCTCAATGGCCTTGATCCATGGACCGTCCATATTCATGAATATGAAGATGGCGAGCGCGGGGGTCTGATTGCTTCGCAAGCAATCAGAGCTGCTGATGATCCCGGCATGCGGCTGGTTTCGCCATTGACAGGCTTGATCGGTGTGATTGGGCAGATGCCAGCGGGCTTAGGAGAACTCTCTCATGCCATGGGCACTGAGCCATCACCTGCCGCACACGAACCACTGGTCATCAATTCTTCCATTCAACCGATTGCCTTGCCTGACCGCTGGGAAGGCCTCCGTCAATATGAGTCACTGATTTGGATGACTGATTCACAATATGGTCCAGATCAACTGAACGATCGAACTGCCAAAGCACTTATTGAATATGTGCGCAACGGTGGACACCTCATCATCGTGTTGCCACCGACGGTTGATGCCTGGGAACTGGCCCGTGGCGAAAATTCCAATGTTTATCTTCGTCCATTTCTACCACCCGTTGCACCAACGACATACCCAAACGTACCCCTAAGCGATGTCGTAAATGTACTCAGTAAGACCACTGAAATTCAGACACCACCTGGATCAGATGTTGAACCCAATAAATCAGAAAAAGACATCTCTATTCAGGTATTTGCCACAAGCGATGCGAAATCACTCGACGCTTTGGCTCCCTATCAACCACTCCTCGCCTTAGAAGATGGGAGGGTTGTTGTTGTTGAGCGTACGCTCGGCTTTGGTTCAATTACAGTTGTCGGAATTGACCTGAGTGATACAGATCTCACAAGAGTTCTACCTTCCCTACCACAGGCAGATGTCTTTTGGAATCGTATCCTAGGCCGACGTGCTGACTCACCAACAGCCGTAGAGATTGCTGAGACGAAAGCTGCAGGCCGCTTATCAGCTGCCAGACCAAATTCAACTGACCTCGGCGAAGGACGTCTTTTCTCACAAGCAACAGAATTACAGCAGCGTGCTGGCCAAGGCTTACTCCTGGCACTCTTATTGTTCATCTTGTATTGGGCGGTTGCGGGACCAGGGTCTTTCTTCCTTCTCAAACGATACCGACTCACGCAGCATGCATGGATTGTCTTTGCGGCCTGCTCAGTCGCATTTACAGCACTGACCTGGGGCAGTGTTTCAATTCTCCAACGGCGAGACCTCAATCTACAACATGTGACCGTGCTTGATCATATTGCGACTGCCAATGAAGCGTACCAGCAACGTGCCAGCAGTTGGTTAACACTCTTTCTACCAATGTACGGAGAACCAAAGCTCTCGATCGAGAGTCCGGCGGATAATCGAGACCTTTTATATCTCTGGAAGGGCCCAAAGGAGATCCGACAAGGATTCCCAAACCGCGAAAACTATCAGATCGATGTTGGCCAGACGCAGAGCAGCTTCAATGTTCCGGCAAGAGCGACCTCTTCACACTTCTTTTCTCAATGGCGTGGTGGTGTTGATACAGAGCAATGGGGTTCTCTTTTTCGCATTGATCCATCAAACCCACCGAAAGTCACTCTTGACGAACAAGGCCGAGAGATCGGAATCACAGGATCAGTGATCAGTGAATTGCCAGGTGAACTTGAAGATATATCGGTGATATGGATTACCAACGAAAGAATGCCTGGTCGTCAATATGAAGTTAATCTTATCAACGGTACGAGGGAACCTTGGATCGATATGAGAAGATCAGGTGACCTTCTTGACCGTGGCTATTTGTGGAAGCTTCGCACCCTCAAACCTGGTGAATTTATTGATCTTGGGTCTTTGAATCCACAGCCTAGTTTCTCACTACAGAAAGCTCTAATTGACGATTACTACACGGCCTATCAAAAGAGCTCTCAAGCATTTGCAGGCTTACGTAACATCGCGCCATCAGTGCGCCGTAAACATCTCGAAGCACTGAGCTTTTATAGCCAACTGCAACCACCAAGATATCTCAAACTACCAAATGCAAATGAAGAGCCTGCTCTTCGTATACAGCGTTGGGTTGGCCGGTCGCTCGACTTAGGAAGATGGCTTTCTCGACCCTGTATTATCATTACCGGCTATCTGCCAGAGAGTGCCTTGCCCACTCCTATTCACTTGGCAGGTGACAGCAAACCGATACCCAGTACTGGGCTGACGTTCTTTCGCTGGATATACCCTCTCCCCGCAGCAGTCGATCGTTGGC
>CALCOW010000488.1 GCA_937899935.1 uncultured Phycisphaerae bacterium | reverse complement strand
TAGAGCTCATGCCTTTTAGCGAACACTACCAACAGAAAATGCTGAAATATCAAGAACAACTTGGACTTTCACCAGAAGAGGATGCAAATCCAAAATACTTCCTTGAAACGGCTTTTCATATGATGAATTTCCATCCCGAGCAGGCCGCGGCTCTACTTCATGACACTCCACTTCTCCAAGTCTGCGGTGACCAAGATGAGTGTGCGACACATGCGCAAATCGAGGAGATTAGTGAATTCGCTTCTTCCGAAAATGAAGTTCGCTGGATTGCCGGTGGCACTGATCATCTTGATTTGCATGTCAACCCGGGCCGAGACAAGCAACTTGCATTTGCCAGCGACTGGTTTGATACACATCTGAGCCCCGCCTCATCTGGTCAGCATGCCGACTTTTGACGTAAACCCTTTCTCAACAGCCACTCACACCAATAAAAACAATATCTAAATGATCATTGTTAAAGCCTTTTTTTGAGGTCTTTTCTCAAAATATTGTGAGTCAGGGCATTGGTCTTGCCGTTAAGAGGGATGAATGACAGCGAACCGAGTTCCCCTCTTGGACGTACTAAGTTGGGAAGGAGCATACGATGGCTCAACTGATTTTCAACGTTTGGTTTGAACGCTTGATAGAACAGCTTAGTGCTGTTGAATCTGATCGCGACCTTGATCGCGGCGAGATCCTGTTAATCACAAACACGACAGAAGATGATCTACGCGAGCTACATAGGTATGGCTGGACCGTGATTGAAACTGCGAGAGCAATGATCGATAAAGTCAATCTCCGCTAGCTTCAGGTTTTCGCTTCACACATTCCATTACAACTTCATCTACCTGATGATCACGAATAATACCTGGCTTGAATACCAGTGGTTGTTGTTTATTTATTTGCTTAGGAAATACAAATTTGTTGTAGAAGCGAAGAGCCATTCCAGAAAAATGTTTGAGAAACCACATTCCAAGCTTGGTGATAACACGAGACTCGAGTTGCATTCCATATGCCGCACTTTGACGCACGGTCACACCGTATTCACTGAGTAACCCTAAGAGTTCATCCGGTTCATAGCGCCTCGCATGACCAACAACTTCATCAAAGCCAGTCCACGCTGATTGGTAGAGGGGTACTGAAAGAAACAACACGCCTCCACTTCGCAAGACCCGAGTGATTTCAGACAACGCTTTTCGATCATCATCGACATGCTCAAGCACATCAAATGCACAAAGCAAACTAATTGATTCATCCTCGATTGGTAACGCTTCGAGTGAACCCTCAACAGCTTGGCCGCCTGCCTCATTGAGACGAGCCACCGCTACTCTGCTGAGATCAACAAAACGCGTGCCCCTCACCGGGAGCCTGGGGCGAAGTCCAGGACCTATCTCAAGGCGTTCCGGACATTGCTCGACATGCGATGAGAGAGCTGGCCAAGTATTAAATGCACTTCCTTGATAGAGCTCGACACCGCACCAGAGCTTGTCATAAAAATCTCGGTTAATCCGAGTAAGCGAGCCCTGGTTGTTCACCTTTGCAGCACTCATACATTCACTCGCCTAGCAAACGCAACCAGATTAAAAGGAAGAAACGACAAACGAGGCAATGGGACACGACCACCGCGGCAGTGATGAAATCGGACCAGTTATCCAAACGCTTACTGAGCGATTATGAACTCATTTGAGCTTAGGTAAAATGAGTAACATTAGTCGCCGAATAGCGATTCAAAAGCATCTTCATCAAATTTTGCCCCAAGCTGCTCGACGATGCTATGCATATCTACCTTGCTGTTTGCAAGCGCACTCGTAGCACCAGGCGATGGAGTCATGTTGAAGATAATACCATCCGATTCATTAATCTTTGACTCGCCCATCAATAACTGCCTCGCTTTCTTATCGATAATCTGTGGGCGAATACCTGTGTAGCCATGCGCAAATTCAAGATCCTTAACCTGCATCGAAGGCACTATCTTCTGAGCTGCTTCAAGGAAACTATGTTTACCAAAGACTGGTATCTCATAGCCAATATTCTTATAGACAAAGTCGTGAATATCTTTGTCTTTCATCAGGTGATAAAGCACCGATGCAACATCTTTATCAAAACGAAATGACTCAAGAAAACCCCAGGCGGTCTTGGCGTTATGTCGCTCTAAGACAGGCATCACCAATGCGGTCGGGCCAAAACGGGTTTTATCAGGCTGTGTCAGGTCAGGATCACCATGAATCGCTGCAAAAGGCAGCTTGTCATTCTGTACTGTGTAGACCTTCCCATTGAGAACTTTGGGGCCAAAGAAGAAGTTGCCCGTCACAGGCATGACCGAGAGATGATGTGCATATCCCATTTTCTGGGCAATGAGTAAACTGTGAGCGCCGGCTGAAATCACAATGAACTTTGCATGAAAGCGACGGCCACGCGTTGCGCGTATTTCAAAACCGTCATCAGTACGTTTTATCTTCTTGGCACGGCATTTTAGATGCACACCAATATTCTTGCCTTCAACGTGTTGTGCTTCTTCTGCAAATGAGTCGGTCAAAAGACCGTAGTCGATCGCATACCCCTCTGGATTATGAAGCGCTGCGATTTTTTCAGGACGGTCACCACCTCCTGCTGCCTTAACCACATTTGGTTCAATCTTAGAAATTCCACTTTTGCCAAGAAACTCAATGGTTGGGAAGAGATGTTTAAAATCTTCAACGCGCTTCTCAACAAGTGCACACTCTTCTTCTCCAACCCCTAACAACATTTTTCCATAGCAGCGAGACATACGATCATCTTCAGCAACACGCTGCACATAACGTAGTGTAAGATCAGATGCCTTCTTTACCTTCGCTGCCTTTTCAAGGCTGTAGTTGGTTTCAATATCTCCACAATGCAACGTCTGACTGTTGTTGTGTGCATTGGAATTCAGCGGATCTAAGTGATCATATTTTTCGAGCAGTCCAATATTCTCAATATTCGTAAATGTCGAAAGAAGGTACAGGAGTGAGCAGCCGCTAATTCCTCCACCAACAATCACAACGTCATATTCATGTCGACTCATGTTTTTATTTGCTCTCGTTCAGTACGGGACTTGTGAATTTTCTGATCTTCAACTGTATCATATCTGGAAAGATCCCCGAGATTTTCTGTAGTCAAGAAGGCACCTGGCATGCAAATCAAATACGTACGACTTTTCACCGGTGATGATGGACAATCACACTTCGAAGATGGTTTTATTGATCTCAAAGAAAGCATGCCCGGTGTTGGCCTCTCTGTCGTCATGGACCACCACAGCGTGCAATTTGCGGAAACGGCCGCAGGTGGAACGTACGACTGGCATTGTGCACCACGACGCCAACTGGTTGCAACGCTGAGTGGTACGGTGGAATTCGAATCTCGCCTTGGCGAAACCAAGCGTATTGAAACCGGAGATCTGCTCATGGCTGAGGACACCGTAGGCGGCGGCCACCGGTGGAAACTCATTGGTGAAGAGCCATGGCGTAGGCTTTATGTACATCTGGAATCAGATGAATCTGCCGATTCATAAGCACTCATTTGCTGCCACCAGATTCTTTCACCTCAGATTGACACGCCCGGATGATGCTCTCATCGCCGGTGATTGGCGAACTGACCACCACAATGACAATACAGCGCGATCGAGGGCCGCTCGTGTACCGAGCATCTACATGACCACTTCCGGGCCAGATCCCTGAGATGCATGACGATCTCAAGCTTGAAAGTGCTCTCTGGGGCACTTTTGACATCCCAATAAGGGGCCTTTTCGGCCGCTCGCTGTAGCACCGCCTCTATCGCCTCTATAAGCCGGTCCAGAGCCCACAGAGCCTCTCTTCGCGTAAGTAGGACTCAGTACGAGAGTCAGCAAAACAAGCCTCTGACGGCCTTAGAGATGGATGAAGTTAAATGGCTCAAAAACCAGATTGGTTTATTGCCCCTGCAAGTCAGTCTCCTCGCCATGTCTATTAGAGAGCAGTTCTCTGATCTGAATGAAGGCTACGGGAGCAACACCATGAACCAGCACAACTACAGAAACTGGAAGACCAACGTCACGAAGGCGGTCAATGAAATCGAAGCCCAATATGACCTTTATCAGGGTGAAATCTTTCATGCGACCCATACGACTGATGAAGATCTACAAGAACTTTATGGATACGGCTGGTCTCCTAGAGAAACCGCGATGGCCGTGGTTGAGGCCGTGGGCCTGCGATAAAGAGGAATAATGTGAACCGTCTGATTCAAGAGGCCTCGAGGCATCGATTAGACGGAAACAACGTATGAAGGCAGGCTCATCTAGCAGATGAGCCTGCTTTCATTGGTTTCTGAACGAAACTAGCTTGTCAGTTGAATTTCGAAGTTCAGTTACAATATCGTGGTTCGAAAAATTCATTGCAGCAGTCTATGACGAAGCGAATTGATAAGACTACCCATACGCAATTGCTTGAGGATCAACCAGAATGCATCGAATAAAACCCCAATGCTCAAACATCGTTCAGATTCTCTCGCTATGCCTTTTTGTAGCACTATCCACGCCGTCTTATAGTCAAAGTGATAGTTTTCAAGGCGCTCTTGATAGTGCACGAAATGATGTTTACCCAGCCTTAGTCAACATCGCTGTTGTCGGGCAAAGCTATCAAGGTGGTCGAGAACGAAAATTTCCTGCCGCAGGTAGCGGGGTCATTGTCACGCCTGACGGATATGTGCTAACGAACTACCACGTTGCAGGTGAAACAACACGTATTACATGCACCTTGCCATCAGGCCAAGAATTTGATGCGCGCGTCGTTGTACATGATCCACTGACCGATCTCTCAGTCCTCAAGATTGAAGATAAAGACAAGAACCTGCCTTGTGCACCATTGGGTGACTCTGATGCACTTCAAGTCGGTGACTATGTATTAGCAATGGGCAATCCCAACGCGAACTCTAATTCAATGACATTGGGTATTGTCTCACATCCAAAACGCGTATTTACAAGTTTTACTGGCAACGCTATTGATGAGCAAGATCTTGGTGGTGGACAAACAACAGGTCTGTTTACCCGCTGGATTCAACATGATGCATTGATCTTGCCAGGCAACAGCGGTGGCCCTCTCGTCAACCTACAAGGTGAGGTCATCGGCATCAATGAACTTGGTGGCCAAGGTGTTGGCTTTGCTATTCCATCAAATCTTGCGGGACATGTGCTGAAACAGGCCATCGAACACGGTGAAGTCAAACGTGGCTGGATCGGCGCTTCAGTACGACCCGTTGATGAGCTTGGCCGTCAAGATGGTGTCCTGGTCACCTGGGTGGTACCTGGAGGCCCTGCTGACGTCGCTGGCATGAAAGCAGGAGACGTACTTCTTGAGATCAATGGCGAGCCTATTTCTGCGATGAACTTCGAAGCGATACCTCCTATCCTCAAACGTCTTTCTGATCTCCCTGCTGGGATGGATGCCGAGTTGCTTGTCATACGTGGCGCCGAACAACGCATGGTATCTGTTCCTGTGGCACCCTTAGAGGCGTATCTTGGTGATCAAGCTGAGATCCAACCTCTGGGCATCACGGTACGTGACATCACCCGTCAAATGGCACTCTCTCGACGATGGGACAATCGTGATGGCGTGCTTATCACTGGCGCGCGAGCTGGAAAACCTGCGGATAAAGCAAAGCCGGCCATTAAGTCAGGTGATGTGATCTTGAGCATTGGTGGTGTACCAGTCAACAATCATCAGGAACTGCAAACGCAAGCCGGAATGATTGAGGCTGAAGCGCCAACGGTTGTCGAACTACGTCGTGGCGCAGAGCATGTCTTGACGGTGATCGAAATTGAACCTGAGCGAGCGTCCAAGTCAGGCGGTGCTTTACCGGTGGCTTGGCTGGGCATTAAGACGCAAGTTATGACGAGCCCTGTGGCGAAGGCAATGGGAATGGAAGGCAAGAGTGGTTTCCGGGTAACGCGAGTCTTACCTGACACAGAAGCGGCGCATGCCGGGCTTCAAACCGGGGACATTATTACGCATATGAACGATCGACCACTTAAAGCACGGCGCATGCAGGATGCACCACTTCTTGATCGAATGATCGAGAATCAAACCATTGGTGATACCGTAACACTGACATTAAATCGACAGTCAGAGGTCATGGAAATTCCAGTTGTTATGGAGCAAACACCAGCTGGTGCTCGAGATACCAAAAAGAGAACTGATCTCACGCTTGAATTTGACGTCCGTGATCTTGCTCCAATGGATCTGATTGAAAATCGCTGGCCATCAGACCTAAAAGGCGTTCTCGTGACAGACGTCGAGAACGGTGGATGGGCCAGTCTCGCAGGGCTCTCTGGCAAAGATGTGGTACTCAGCATCCAAGGCACGCAAACCAGCGATATAACTGCATTCGATCAAGCCATGAAAGAAGTACATGCGATGCACCCATCGGTGATTGAAGTGTTTGTGCAGCGCGGCCATCGCACGACTTTTCTCTTTATTGAACCGGAATGGCCTCAGACCGATAGCTCCGAAAGGCCAACTTCAGATACCTGATCAAAGTTGAACTGAATAAATCCTGCTCTTAATGAATGCAATCATACCTGTGCTCTACTTTCTACAACGTATTGAGCACTACGAAAGGGACACCATGCGAACTCCATCTCTTTATGCCACAGCATCAATCGTCATCCTCGCCATCTCGTCAATGACACTTCAGTCATTCGCTGACCCAACAGCAACGCCAAACGAAAACGAGTCAGACCAAGCCTATTATCAAGGCCTGATAAAGGACCGTGCTCCTAGCATTATGAGCATGAAAATCCTTCTACAGGTTCAGATCACGGCCATGGGTAATACCGATGAGCGAGAGGTCAATGTTGATGGGAATGCGGTTGTTGTCAGCAAGGACGGCTTACTCATGATGTCCAGTGATGCCTTTAATGGGCCACAACGAATGTCCCAACGTATGCGACGGGGCGGCCGTGGTGGCGGACGCGGTGGTGGTGGTGGTGGTGGTGGCGACTTTGATGTCGTTGCTGAACCACTTGAGATCAATATCTCAATACCGGGAACAGAAGAGGAAAGAGAAGGCACTCTGATTGCAACAGACTCCAAACTCAATGTGGCATTCGTAAAGCTTGATGACACTACCGGTCTGGAATTGCATCCCGTGCAATTCACCAATGCTGCCAGTATTGAAATTGGCGAAGAACTAACGGGAGTTGACTTAGAACCAGCGGGTTTTGACTATGCCCCCTACTTCGAGACCGTACGCGTGACTGGACACATTCATCAACCAAGAGACATGTGGCGCGTCTCTGGTGGATTCGGTCAGCGCGGCCTCCCACTGTTCAATCGTGATGGACATCCAGTGGGCGTTCTCAGTCCACAAGAGATGCCGAATGATAGTGCTGGTGGTGGTAACTTCGCTGGTGGCCAAGAGCGTACCTTTCTAATCCCAGGCA
>CALCOW010000487.1 GCA_937899935.1 uncultured Phycisphaerae bacterium | reverse complement strand
ATAACGCTTACAGACTCACACTTTTCTGCTTCGGGTATCTTTAGGCTATTCAGTTTGCGTAACGTTATGTCATATAGATCAGCATCTGAATTCGCACTTTTCCGTGCAGAGATAACGCACTTAGCTATTTGTTTATTCTTTGGGACAATAAACAAATCCGAATGGACCTGTTCACTATATCCATTGACTAGTTGCGGTTGAAACAACAAGCATCGGATAAGATCACTCTCACACTCCCTGTGAGTAATCAGATTACTGCCATCCATAGCTGAACTTTCTAGAAGGGGATATCACTCTCAGTTATGCCCCCACCACGAGGCTCGTCTGATGTTTGATCGTCTAGTTCGTAACTTCTAACCTGTAATTCTGGGAAGTTTATCCAAGGCCCTTTGTCAGAAAGCTTGGCAGTCAACTTGCCGCTTGCGGTAACCTCTGATTTGTTTTCCAAGGCCTTATCAAATATCGGCTTGGTATCTACAGCCTGGGTACTCCAACTCAGCATGAAGTACCCATCTGGTTCGCCATTGTGAACCATAACTTTCAAGAACTCAAAGCCTGGTCCTTTGTAGCTATTCTTTAGATCAACACTTATCACTTTACCCGTGACGGTTCCTGTACTCATATCACGCTCCTGCTTTCTTCAATGATTGTGCTTGGTTTTATGTCTGATACCACTGGCACATTCCTGAACTTTACTTTCAACTCTTCAAGGGTAAGACAATCTTCATCTGGTGGATCTGGAAGGCAATCAGGGACTTCATCCACAGTCGATGGCTGGTTCGCCACATCAAGCCTACCTAGGGCTATAAGTGAACCAAAGACAGCATCATCAATCTGAAGATTCACCTGCTCGACAAGATTACCATCAACTTCTAAAGCGGGAGGGCCTACAACTCGCTCCACCTGGTGATTAAGCACCTCGAACATATACAGATACCATCTGTGGTTGGCATCACTTTTTACACCAAGGCCAAGTATCTCGCCAGCCTCAGCAGCTAACCTCTCAAACGTACGTCTGGCGTCATGGTCATCAGATATCACCCTAAATACTGCCGGCATATTCGCTAAGTGCTGCTTGCGCAGTTTTATCTTCCCACCCTCCAGTGATCTTAAATCTCCTTTCAAGCGTAATTGCCTATCTTTCAATCCCCTCAGTGCCATTTGCTCTAGTTCTTCTGCTGTAATCAGCCCGTTAGTTGCTTCTTCAAACCATGCTCCACTGCGCAATTCACCAGATGGTATATCCTCATCTGTGGAGGTATTCGATTGTTCTTCATCCACAGTCGATGGATACTTGGCTTCATATACACGCCTTGTCAACTCTTCTTCATATCTGCCATAAACCTTGACAACTACATCTTTGGGATGGATGTCATTGGAAATACCAGGAATCACGTTTGTTACACTCGTAATAACTGCTTGTATCTCTTCAGGCGATTTATCACCATACTGCCAATTAGCAAAGTGGTTGATAGGCCAATGGTGTTCTACCCACTGACGCAACTCTTCAAACTCTTCAGTAGTCAACAACTCTAAAGGGTCACCAAAGTAGGCCATCTCTATAATTTCAACCAGACTTCTCTCAGGGCCTTGCATATCACGCTCCTTGTGCTTCAAGTCTCTTAGACTGAATCTTTGTCTCGACCATTGTTGACAAGCTATCTAAAACACTGGGGTCAAGTTCATCGAGTTTGGTTATCTTGGTGCCGCTCGATTCTGATACCTTTTCGATGAACGAAGTTACCTCTGCGCCAAGGTTGTGTTCAATCACCCTTGATCTCAACGATTGTGCTTTGTCTTTATGCTCGTCATTAGGTAAGGGCTCTTGATCAATAACTTCATGTTCAATCATCTCTGTTGGCTGCTGGCTAAACTTCAGTGGTGACTCGCATTCTGCTTCACCATGTTCATATGAGTAAACTGGTGCGCCACCAAAAACATCAGGGCAATGCTCACGAATTCCTGCAGACATTGCACGGGCGTTGAGCATAGCTTCAGGGAACTTCTTCCATACATCCCTGCTTGCTAATCCTGCACGTTGAGCCATCTCTATCGTATAGGTCTTATCCCCTATTTCAGACCAACCTCCAGTCTCATTCTTCTGGAAGAAGATAACTGTTGATTGTTTGTCATTGGTAACAGACTTATAGTCGTACTTACCTGATGACTTTACTCTGGATGCCATCACAAGCGTACCAACGTGGATCTTGCCTTGGAAGATATTCAGTTGAGTCATTGCCTCGTATTCGGTTAGACCGATCGACCTGCCCAGTATTAACTTCGTCGTAGCTTGTGCAATGTTGGTTCGGTCGAAGTAGCCTGAGCCAGCGAACACTTCTGCCATCTTCTCTAAAGCAATCACATCTGTACTCTGTATCTGAATCTCACTCATGTTTGGTCTCCTGTTTATGAGTTTCGAGACTGACAGAGCAGGGAGGTGCCCTGGCAGTCCATAAAAACAACAAGTTTCTATATGGAAATACTGTTGGGGCATGCCTGCCCCAACAGTGGAATTGAGCAGTGGTTGACAAGACCACTGCGGAGAACTCACTTAATTATAGTAATCTTCTGCAACCTTGTTGAGGTGTGCTATCCAACGATCAACATCAAGGAACCCATCCTCATTCACGGTTGGTGC
>CALCOW010000486.1 GCA_937899935.1 uncultured Phycisphaerae bacterium | reverse complement strand
AATAGGCTCTTTTCGAATCACTTTTCGAGCTCCGTCCGAAGAGCTTTTCAGGATTAATACGATGCTTACAGACCTCAAGTTCACCGAGTTCTGGCCAAGGCGAGAGGCCATCGGATCTTTTGACACATCAGTACCTCCCTCATCACACCCTGCGAAGACCGTGATTAATGAGGATGGCACAGGCACACCCCACCAAGCCTGTCCACCTATTTCAGCCGTGAACAGGCCGCAAGGGCACCAGAGCCTCTGAAAGAGGCTCTTTGCACCAGCCACAATGTGGTCACCAACGCCTCATCACTGGTTCACATAGATGGCCTCGCCAGCTCTCTGAGTGCGGAGCTTCAGGTCTTCCAAATGGGCACGAGAGTAATCATCGATCGCATCGTCATCGATGGCTCCGTGACCAGTGGCCTCAACCAATCGGTTGTGAAGCTTCTGCACATGAGCTTGAGCAAGCTGTCGAGTTCCAGTGCTCACTCGAGCATTGCCAGTGGACATTGCAATCAGCCGATCGGTCATCTCAGACTGAAGTGCACGGCGGAGGCTGGAGATCATTGGTTGACGATTGGTGTATCCAACGTCGAGGTTGTCTGCATCGATCTCAGAATAGACCTCATTCATCATCGCATCGAACACTTCTGGAAGCGTCAGGGCATCTTGATCCGCTGGAGTGCGTAGCTCATTGTCACGGATACGCTCCAGCATGCTGGGGTTCAAGATGAGCGTGAGTGCTGTTCGCTGCGTCCCAGAAACACGATCGTGAATTGGCAGTGTCGGATCACCTGAGACGCCTCCTGCACGCCCCCACTTCTCCACGGTCAAGATATTAACGAGTTCAGGCGAAAGCCCGAATGCCTCATCTCGGAAAGCATTTTCCATCACAAATGCCAGTGCTTCACGTTGCCGGTCAACGTCAACCACTTCAAGTGGCGCTCCGGTATTCTCATCACCTTTATTGACGCGGGCCACGTGCGTACCCCCAACCCAATTGGCCATCATGTCAATCATTCGACGCTGACGACTCAATGTTGCGTTGTATGTCTTACGTGCCTTTTGCCAACTCTCACCATCTTCGACGCCATCTTCAAGCAATCGAGCTCGGTGCTCCCGAATGAGATCCATTTGCGAGTTGGCATAGTCGATTGGGTTGCGACTAAAGTCATATCGCCTGGCTAGTGGATCAGGGCCATACGTATCATCATCTGTCTGATAGGCATGCTCACGTTCGCCAACCCGTTTGAGCACTTCTTTCGGATCGTCAAGCGTGTAGCCATACTCGACGGCCCACATGTCGTAAGGGCCGATATCAATCATGGTGTAATCACCCTGAATCGCATCCGGATCAGTGTTGAAATTGGATGGTAGGTAATCCATCACCGAAGCAGCCATTGGCTTCTTGCCTTTGATTTCTTCGGAATTGATTTCATCCATGGTATAGAGCGATGAGGCCTTAAAATTGTGTCGCAGGCCGATGGTGTGCCCCACTTCATGGGCGACCAGATTTGAGAGATGGGGGCCAATGTACCACTCTGGTATGCCATCGAGCATGTCGCCTTCGGGCTCGTCGAGTGCACCCATTGCATCGAGTTCCATATGAGCAAACGCCATATCAACTGCCATGTTGTGCGCTGCCATGCAGTGCTGACAACCATCGCCTAACCACGTGCTAATGGCTGTTTGCTCCGCGTTTTCCGCAAGCAATGGATCTGTCTCTGCTCGAGTTGGATCGAGTTCTCCGGCAGCCCGTCTTGCTTCACGCTGTGCCAAGATCTCTCTTCGCTTTTCCGGCTCGGCCAAAATGATTCGTGGGTCCCACTGTGGATAGTCCTCAAGCCAAGCCAATGCCTCTGGCGTGAGGCTGGTCGCTTGCTCCTGTGGTCGATCTTCGTACCAAGAATAGAACGCACGAATCCAGCCATCAGTCAACACCACATCAGCATCGAGAATTTGTCCCGTCAATGGATGAACACGACTGGGGCCAATCGCGGTCGAGACATCGTTATTCAGCCAACGAATAAAGTTATAACGCACATCTTCTGGATCTTTATCCATGTGCGATCCAGTCGTTGCATCTTGCTGGTAGACCTCAATCGCATTCGCAATACCAACGGCCTCAAACGCCTTATTCCAAGACAAAATGCCATCGCGCACCCAACGACGATAACGAACAGGCGTGGTGTGCTCAATGTAGAACACAATTGGTTCGATAGGCGGACTTATCGAGAGGTTTGGATCTGCCTTTTGCAGGTCCCAACGGTTGATATAGCGTGTCCAATTCTCATCGGTGCCATACCGAGCCAAGTCTTGATACGAGGTCAGAAAGTAACCAACTCGGTGATCAGCTTCACGAGGAACGTATCCCGTATCATCTGGAATCAAGCTAATTGAGTAGTGCATACCTTTATAGCCACCACTCGAATCAGGGCCTTCGACCGCAACTTCAATATTGTCTGGAAATGCCTTGGCTTTCGTAATCTCAGTCAAACGCTTGTTCAGACTACGACCACCCAACGCACTCGGCTTGCTGATCAATATTTCATCAAGATCGATCACGGGCCGGCCATTTGGGCCCATGGCCACAATTGGAACCTCAAGAATAACTTTGTCAGTAAAGATGCGCTTTACAGATCGTTCGGTGGCCTTATCACCGTCTGCTCTGATATCGAGCTGCGGTGAGATAAGTGCCAGACGATCGCCATACCGGCGCCAAAAGACATATCGATCTGGTCCCTGAAGACCCGCAAAGATGACACCCTTTGCAGGTGTTGAAGCGACAAAGTACTTCTGGTTTTTCCAACCTGCTGGAAGTTCGGCAAGGAGCTGATGGTCCTCGCGATTAAGATAAAGACCATACAGCGAATCATTGCCATCGGCGGTGGATACAACACGCTCATAGCCATCAGAAATGGATTCGAAGGAGGGCAAGGCAG
>CALCOW010000485.1 GCA_937899935.1 uncultured Phycisphaerae bacterium | reverse complement strand
ATTTCATCGAGTTGAAAATCGTATTGCGCCTGATCCGTCGGTGATCGCATCATCTGGCCACTAAAGCGTCGCTCGCCAACCACTTCAAATACTTCGCCTTCATGACGACCGACTTGCACCGTGGCATCTTTAATGTCAACGAGATCTGGCAGCGAGACAGGCATCTCATCGATGCTCTCCCATTCTGGAAGAAGATGACCGATATTTAAATCGCCAATCTTTGCCACATTTTCACTGATCCGGATCACCGCTTGATCCACTTCGGCCTCAAGCACCTCGACTTCACCTCGCCATAGTCGATTGACTTTAAGGAGTACCCGGCCTTGCTTGATCCAGAGAATCTCTCCCGGGGGGCCAGAGACGCCCGGCGCTCTCAAGACAAACTCGTCAAAACGAAAGGTTCCATCCGCGTCAAAGTTAGCGCCACGAATCGCGACTGAACCACCAAGCCTTCGCTCCAGTTCAGGACGAATCATCCATGCCAAAAACCACCCGCTGGTACCGATGGCCCAGAGCAGCACCACCAATACGATGAGCCCAACAATAGCGCCCAGAAGCCACCAAACCCAACGTCTGCGCCTGGTTGTGTTGAGCGTTGTTTCTGCCATAAAGCTGGATCACATGGGCAAGTGTTAGAAGAGCCATTATTCTACCTATATGAGTAAAAGAATCGCAGTCACAGGTGCTTCAGGCTTTCTAGGGTCTTTTATATGTCGGGCAGCCGCCGTGGCAGGCTACCAAGTCGTCGCACTCGTTCGCTCAACCTCAAAGCGCGACCATATTCAGGATTGTGTTGATCAATTTGTGGTCGGCGATCAGGCCGATCCGTCCTGCTGGCCAGCCTTGATTGGCGATGCCGACTGCCTGATCCACAACAGCTTCGATTGGCAGGCACTGAAGAAGAGCCTTCAAGAGCACCTGACTAGTAACCTGTTACGCAGCATCGAGTTGATCGATGCCATGGCGCCCCGCCAGTGCATTTTCATAAGTTCTGTAGCCGTTCACCACACCATTTTGTCTCAATGGAACGGTGTGATCGATCCGCAGCATCCCCTAAGACCCGGCAACTTGTACGGGGCTTGCAAGGCTGCCATCGAGGCTCATTTATGGGCCAGCCAGAATACTTCAAAGCAACCGATCACCATCATCCGGCCAGCCGCCGTTTATGGAATAGACCCGAACCCAGCACGGACCATTGGCCATCCAATCGTACAAGCCATGGCGAACAGAGAAGCATATGAACGTCAGGGAGGTGGCAAGTTTGTTCATGTTGAAGATGTCGCCGATGTGGTCATCAAGAGTATTGGTAACCCAGAGGCCGACGGCGCGATCTTCGATATGGCAGATTGCTATGCCCGCTGGTCAGATTGGGCCCAATTAACCAGCGAAGAACTCAATCGCGAAGATGTGATTGACCATAAAAGTCCGGAGCAGAGTGCAAATGCGTTCTGCAAAGAAGCCGTACGCCATTTAGGCGTGCCAATGTCACGTGGCATCGAGGGTATCCGCAAACATATTCGCGAGCTCATCGCAGACGCCGGTCATTCTTGACCATTCTTCACATCAAAACGCTTGCTCTGCTACATCAATGGCTCGCCCCAATGCTGCTGCCTTCGCCACTGTTTCATCGAATTCCCGACCAGGATCAGACTCTGCAACCAATCCAGCCCCAGCCTGAATATAGACCGTCCAGTCTTTCTCAGATACACCTGCTGTTGGAATAACCATCGTCCGAAGTGCGATCGCCATATCGACATCACCATTAAAACTCGCCAAACCAATACCGCCCGCGTAAGGACCACGGCGCGTTGATTCCAACTCGTCAATAATCTGCATCGCTCGCACCTTTGGTGCCCCACTGACAGTGCCAACAGGAAGCGTTGATGCCAGTGCATCCCATCCACTCAATCCATCTCGAAGTTGCCCACTGACGGTCGAACTGAGATGCATGACATGGCTATAACGCTCAACTTCTAAAACACGATCAAGCTGAATTGATGCGATCTCACTTACGCGACCAAGGTCATTGCGGCCTAAATCAACCAGCATCACATGTTCCGCTCGCTCCTTGTCATCGCCAAGTAACTCCTCCTCATGCATACGGTCTTCCGTCTCATCTTTTCCCCGTGGCCGGGTGCCAGCCAATGGTCTCGTGACTACACGATTCTCATGTGTCTGCACAAGTAGTTCAGGGCTGGATGCAACGAGAATGGCGCCCTGGGACTGAAGGTAAATCATGTACGGGCTGGGGTTGACCATTCGCAGCGCTCGGTAGATATCAAATGGATCAGCCTTTGTTCGGCGCTCAAAGCGTTGGCTCACGACCACTTGGAAAACATCGCCAGCAGCGATGTATTCTTTACTGCGTCGTACCGCATCTTCAAATTCACGGCGGGTCATATTCGAGGCCATCTCAGCAACCGGGCGTTGGCGTGGATCAAGATCGAGCCGCCCACCTGGCAACTCTTGAACTGAAGTACTCACCCGAGACTCCAGTTCATCAAGCTGGCGCACGCCGGCTTGGAACGCCTCGGCAGGCGATTGGTGTCTTTCAGTCTCGACATAAGTCGTCAGTGTCATGATTTTGGTGACGTGATCGAACGAGATCAAATCAAGATAGAGTGAAAAGTGGAGATCTGGCAGCCCGCGATCATCAGGAGGCGCCGTTCGAAATGAGAGTTTGTCTGGCTCGCTGTATCGAGCGGTGTCATACCCGGCATAGCCAACCCACCCCCCTCTGAAACTTGGCGCATCGCAAGGCGGCGCATCAGCAACTGACCATGAAGCGGTTATCTCTCGAACAGCAAGAATGGGATTCTCAGATTCAAATACATGCTCTGTTTCTGCCCGATGATCAATCACCTTGACCGTGTGCTGATAGCCAATCACTTCAATAACGGGGCGTGAACCAAGCAGCGAATGACGACCGATGACC
>CALCOW010000484.1 GCA_937899935.1 uncultured Phycisphaerae bacterium | reverse complement strand
TTTTGAACTGGCCGTTAGAAGCCATGGAGGAGCCAGTAAGCCACTGGGGCAACCAAGAGAGGAGAATCGAGGACATCGAGCACGCCACCCAAGCCAGGCAAGATCGTTGAACTGTCCTTGACCTTCGCGCCTCGTTTCATCAGGCTCACCATGAGGTCGCCAAGTTGTCCAGTAACAGCAAGACTCAATCCCAACGCTGGAATCATCCACCATGGCAACGGATGGCTGAGCCAAGCGTCATTTGCAGCAACCAAGAGAGCCGCAACGCCGATCGCCGCAAGGGTGCCACCAATCGCACCTTCCCATGTTTTGCCAGGGCTCAGCCATGGGATCAATTTGTGTTTGCCAACAGCCCGGCCAGTGAAATAGGCCCCTGAATCGCAGGCTTTCGTAATGCCAACCACTCCAGCGACCCACCAGGCAGAGTGATGGTGCGCCACCGCGATGAGCAGTCCAGCCAGACAGCCGAGATAGGCAAAGGCTAAGAGTGAACCGGCGATGCTTTGAATGACGCCATCAGTGGTTTGGCCTCTGGTGAACACGATTGCGCTGACCACGGTGATGACCGCCATGGTGCTGACCACGAGGGCAACGCCATTGGTGCTTGCCGCACCATCAGGCCACCAGAACGTAATGCTTAAGCCACTCCAGGCGACCAAGGTCGTCAGCCAGACCTGGGCTTTCAGTCCGCTGCCACGTAGCAGGGTGGTGAACTCATGAGCAGCAAATGGCGTCACGAGAACGGCCAGGCAGTAGAGCACCAGCCCTGGTGGCGCACCTTGGCACTGCATGGCCGAGTCAAACCAAACGATGCCGAGCAGCGCCAGGATCAGAATAGGACCAGTAATGAGTCGATAGCGGAGCATGCCAGTGAGTTCTCTATCGTAGAGATACTTGTTATGTGCCGATCAGTACTGAGGAATTGAAGCGTCGATCTCGCGCGACCAGCGGTCGATGCCACCAGTCAACGAATGGGCCTTTGTGAATCCCTTGGTCCGCAGGAGAGCGGTGACGGCGAGTGATCTCTTGCCACCATGACAGTAGACGATGACGTGTTGATCGAGATAAGAATCCAGCTCAGTGATTCGATCAGGCACTTCATTCATAGGAATGTGTGTGCTTTGGTCAATGTTTGCAATCAAGCGTTCCTCATCAGTGCGACAATCGAGAAAGAGCATGGCGGCGCCATCTTTCTGTAACTGCTGCACATCAGTGGGGTTTATCTCTAAGGGTGTTGTCGACATAAAAAGTGGGGCCTGCAAGCACTTGGCACCGACGAAGTGGCTCCGTGGCGAATGCGGCATGCTTGTCTTAAAGTTTGAATCCTGCATCCGTTAGTGCGGTACGAATCGTTTCTTCATCGAAGCCGCGCCGACCCATGCGTTCAGAGATACGTTGAATCTGCTTTTCCTCGGTCATATCTGGTTGTGAGTTCAGAAGGTTCTCTTTTTTCTGGATCGCCATGTTCTTCAGCAGTTCAGGAAGATTGATCTCACTGTAGTACGTGTGCACCGTCGAATTGACTTGTTCATCTTCGAAGCCCTTGGACTTCAGATGTTCTGCAGCGAGCT
>CALCOW010000483.1 GCA_937899935.1 uncultured Phycisphaerae bacterium | reverse complement strand
AATAGAGTTGCCAAAGGAGTGCTCTCCGGAGAAGCTCAGTCACTGAGCGACGAGTATGAAAACTACTGATGAGTGATCTCTACGCTAACTTTCATCGGTTCCTTGTTGATTAGGGTGCCGACAATTCAGAGGATTCTAGTTCTGAGGCAGGGATTGTCGTGAAATCAACAGTGATGACATCACGAAGCGTGCCGATAGGGCCGCCTCGAAGCGTTTGTATCTTGTGTGTCTTCCCAGATTGATCTCGAACGAGAACCTGATAAGTGCCACTTCCAGGAACGCGAATAGTGTGGGCATGCTCAGGTAGGCGCAATGAAGCAATGAGTTCGTTGGTCTCTATGTCGATTACTTCTGCACTTGGTCGCATTCCATGGACCACATGAATTGGCGGTAGCGTGTATTTCCAGGACAAGCCGTTGTTATCAAACTGACTGATATTGATCGGCCAACCTTCATACGGCTTCCGGTCAGGATGATCGGGTGTTGCCCATCGTGGCCAGGCAACCATGTTGATTTCTCGACGGGAGGGGTCAAAAGTGACAACACCGTAGCCGGGTGATCGATTGTGAAGGGCTGCAGGCTCTTGTCCAGTTTGTTTTGGATTTGATGCAGCAAGCACGGTCATATGATTGCCAAAACCGTCCAAGAAGTCACCTGTATAGCGAGGGGCATTTGGACTTTGGTTTTTGCCAGGCTCGATGGGCATCCAACGTCGCGGCCATGTGTTTGCGATGGCTGGCGTCGAGAAGCAATAACCTGCATCACGTGGCTGATCAATGCCGTACTGAAGTGCTAGGCCTAAGTGTTGATCTCCACAGATGTGTAGAGGATAAGCCGGTCGCATGGCACGCAGCGCGCGATTGCGGCCGGAAGCTGGCCATCCATTTGAATCTCCATCTGCACATGGTTGATCATCTTTGGGGTATTGTCCTGGCTCAAAGATAGTAAGACCTGGTTGGGAGCCACCACCTTTTTTCGGGGGTAACGTCTGGGCGCACGCAAAGGGTGTTTGTGAAAGCGTAAGCTTCATCCAAGCATTCCCAGACCAGTCGCGTGCCCATTCATCCAGGAAGTTTTCTTGTTCTGAGCCAAGCAATGGAATAGAGGGATCATCGGCTTGTGACGGCGGATGAAAAGCTTCAGCTTTGAACCAACCATTTTTGACATCACCGTCTGGTATGGCAATTGTTGGCGACTCCTTGAACTGGCGATCGTCAAGGATGGCCATGCTCAGACCGCCATATTCTAAGTCGGTGAAGTAGACAGAAATGTCTTTAGCTTTGGGTTCCATAGCAACCGTCTTTGGTAAATGACTTGTCTGGGTTCTATGAACCGCGTTGACAAAGCGAGGGCTTCTTCGATACCCGCCGCTGTCTTGAGCAGTGATACCCGGCCTGGCCTTGGCTTGTCGGCCACCGGCACCCCAGAGATTGCCGTGATAGACGTCATGGTCATCAGGAATCGTGATACATGGTCGATCACGCGCTAGATCGCCAAACGCCCAGCACCAGTGTGACCACTTATAGAGGTAATCAAGAAGAAACGCATCTTCTGACTTTTGATTCGCAGGAGTCAGATCACCTTCGTAGATTTGATCACCACTAAAATAAAGAAGATCAGGGTCATTTGATTCGACGCCAGCAACAATGTCTTGATGTGGAAACCAGATGCCATGGTGGTTCCATTTCAGACCACCCGTATAGGTCTTGTGACAGGTCAAAGCAGCCATGACGAAAGGTTCATCGGGTGAAGGTTCGGCAGCAATCGTGCCTTCATAGAAGTATGGGGTGGTGTGACCTTCGGTGTCCTTTAGTTGATACCCCAGCCGGTAAGGATGAGCCCGCCTCATGTCGATGCCATTGACCTGGAAGGTTGCTGTTCTTGCATCCGGATCAATACCAGCCTGGCCTACTTCGATCCATCGCCAATGATCATCGATGCGTTCTTGAAGCTGTAGTGACACAGTCTGGGTATCGTTTGGTCCAATCGGTGGCATCTGTGCAGTCAGTCGAAGCGTTCCATGTTGAAGTGTGTAGAGACTGCAAAGAACGGGTCCGAAAGAGCGCTCGGGATGTTTGATGATGGCAGGCCCATGCCCGTGTAGCTTAGAAAACCAGTGGCCTTTCTTTGCACCTTTGGGGCCGAGATGGGACACGATTGCGATAGAGCCATCGACCATGCTGCGAGGCACATGCTTGGCGGTGCATCTACTTAACATCTGATTACTTTGTGCATCGTAAGCAACAAGTAGCAGCGTGTAGTTTTCATGATCTGGCTCCGCTTTGAGCATCAGTCGAATCGGGCCAGGGCTGAGTTTGCTAGTTGACTCTCCTTGAGAGCAGTCTTGATCTGGTAGTAATGGCAGGTCTTCGAGAGAAACGGGACTGGAGATTGACCACTGACTGCTTCCGCCAAGTGGAATCGTATTGTTGCGCAGAGCGACCTGCCCCTGATGATCAACCACTGCGAGGATGCCACCATCTGCTGCTGGTGCGTGATGAACCAAGGCGGTGAGCCGGTAGTCAATTTGATCATGGCCGGCACCGATAAGGAAGCCACTGAAAGCATTTTCCGTTCCCGGTACTTTCTTGCTAATCGATCCCGTGACAATCTCAAGTGTGAAAGCTTGGGGGGGCCCAACAATTGAATGAGTCAACAAATGACAGGTTCGGACTGGTAGTCGCTTTCCAGTTTCGGTGCACTCCAGACGGCCTTCTGCTATGCGCCAGTCTTGCAAACGGTTGGTGTGATACTCCGGCCCGATCCAGATCCGATCAGGCGTTTTTGCCCACTGGTCTTGCACTTCATCTGGCGAGCCCAGACTTGCAAAGATCGTGACGACAAACAGTAAATAGGCGGCCCTCTTGATATTCATTTAGTAGAGCGTCGGTTGTCAGCTGTCTTCCGTCAATACTTGTATGAGATTTTCTTTCTCTCGGCTTTCGGGGCACAAAAAACGGCTGCCGAAAAGCGGCAGCCGTTGAGCGGCCCCAACGAGATTCGAACTCGTGTTTCCAGGATGAGAACCTGGCGTCCTAGACCAGACTAGACGATGGGGCCATTAAGGCTGGATGAACTCCACATCAGAGCGAGTCTAATGGAGCTGACTGGCTGCCTAGACACTTCGCCCTGGCGAGGTATTGGTGGGCATCCAAACGACATTAAAAGATTCGTGTGTCAGATTGCTCGGCCCTGGCCATCGTCTTGAGCACCACTGTTCTGATTGAACTGCTGCTGCATCTGCTCTTGCATCTGTTGGAATTCGCGATTGAGTTCTAACATTTGTTGCTGCATCTGCTCTTGCATTTGCCGCATGTGATCTTCCATTCGAGTTTGCGGAGGCATGCTACTTGTCGTGACTTGAGGCAAGCGCCATGATCCAGCGGCCGGCATCATCTCATTGAGAATCTCAGGGGTATAAGCGCTGACCGGAATCTCAATATGCTGCAGCGTTCCCGCTCGGACCACACTCAATACGACCTTGTCACCAGGCTTGGTTTGCCGAAGCACCGATTGGAGTTGATCGCTGTTTGCAGGCATCCCATTGATGGCGGTAATGAGAATGAGATCGTACTTTCGAAGACCAGCTTGCTCTGCTGCGGCACCCTTCACCGCATGATTGATCATGACGGCCTTTGTCGGATCGATCTGAAGGTGGTAGGCCACAATAGGATCTACTGTTGTGGTCTGGATCCCTAAAGTGCCGTGCTTTGGAAGCGTTTGTTGATGACCAATCATCGCTGGCATGGGTTTTTGCATCGCCGGTTGGTTGATGTTGAAGGTTCCAATCTGGGGGATGGGTTGTCCTTGCTCGTCCAGGATGATGATGTTGCCTTGGTGATCACGTCTGATGCGACTCGCGGGAACCTCTTTGCCGTTCAAATGAGCAGTGACTGAGCCATCCGGGTTAATCTTGATAGAGACATTGTTTCCTGTCGTTGTGGTTCGTGACCCAGATCCATCATCAAATGAGGATGATTGTTGTATCTCTTGAACAAAGTGAGATGAAGATTGACTGTCTCGATCGCTGTTTTCCTGCGCCAAGGTTTGGCTGGTAAAGGCGCCTATTGTCCATAGAGCAATAGATATGCAAAGAGCATAAACTGGATTCATGAGTTGATCTCCTTACAAGATCTGGGGGGCAATGAGTGGAGAGAGGTCAGTCGCCTGAGTATAGGCCGCCTTCCCAACGTCACTGCACGAAGAAGCGCTAATGCCTCGGCCCGCTTCCTGCGGATGCAAAGACCCTCGACAGGCGAAGCCTATTTGCTCACCGTGCTGGTGTAGATTCGCCGGGCGGAACCTGGCGCTCATCGACTTAAGTGATCTGGCCGCGTTATCTTGGCGGTCGACTACCGCCTTCTTCTCGCTGACGTCGTCGGTCAATCATGGTTTGGAACTCAGCGGCATCGAGGTAGCTGTCACCGTTGGCATCGAACATTTTGAATCGCTGTTGCATGCGTTCAGGTGCTTCATCGAGTGCGATTTTGCCATCGCCATCACGGTCCATACGCGAGATCATCTGCGCCGCATCTTGACCGCCACCTTGACCGCGTCCCATGCCACGTTCGCCACCCCGTCCGCCGCGTTGGCCCTGTCCGCCGCCTCGATTCCACCGTCCCTGCGCCATTCCTCCGGCTCGATCGCGTTCAAGGGTCACCCGATAGCTTTGAGAGACTGGCTTGCACCAGCCTTCTTTCTCAGAGCATGCGTAGTAATTGATGTCAAAAACAATGGGTGTTCCTATGGGCCAGTCCGTTACATCGAGTAAAAACTCCCGTGGATCAGAGTCCGTTGCAGGTTCGACTTTTGGACCAGCACCATTGAGAGGTGTAATCTCAATGCCCTCCGGGGCCTTCAGCGTGAACTTGACTGGATCTACCAGGTTATTCCAGTGCACACCGTGAACGGGATCAAGATGGAAGCCAAGGTACATTTTTCCATCCTGACCCTGGAGTACTGACGGATCGACTTCAGCACGAAGTTTCACATAGAACTCTTCCTCGCTCTTTTGAGGTTCCGTTTTCAGGGCGATCATTGTTCCAGGCACTTGGATACGCGGAACCACCGTGCCTGTATTTCGATATGGACGGCTAAAGGGTGGTACACCTATAGCCTCAGGCGTTGAGATTGTTTCAGTCGGACCGACGAGATCACGAAGAGCAGCTCTTAATTTTGGCCCATCAGCCCAACCCGAGACATAATCAATCGTCCCGTCATTCTGCAATACATAAGCCGCGTTCGGTGACCCGCCGAGTACGGTTGAGACACGATTGTCCAGCGAGTCTGCAACAAAGGGGATCTTGTTTTTTAGCTGTTTCTGGGCTGCATTGACTTGGGAAAGGCGCTCTTGAATTGTAAAGGGTTGTATCCATCTATCGTTCTCTGGATGCGCCAGTGATTTGTAAAGGTAGACAAAGGAAACTGGATGTCCGGTACTCTGATAATCGTGCGCGATAGCTTCAATATCACGATGGCTGATAAGGAACTTTGGACACGTTAAACACCCAGTGACCAAAACAAGCCGGCCATCCTTCGGAATCAGTTTTGCAAGAGTGGTGGGGGATCCATCTGGTTGGTAGACGACAAGATCATCAAAGTCGGCAATCTTTGATCCAGTACTGATCCGCCCTGCAAGCGGATCTTGCCCTTGGTTTCTTCGCGATCTCTGCTCTCGTCTCGGTTGTTCACCACCCTGATCAACCGGGGCAGCCTGGCTGGGTGTGACGATGTCAGGTTCATCAGTCGTTTGCGAGTCGTTGATGTGAAGGCTTTGGGGATTAATCTCATCACTCTGTGCCTGTACTTGCAGTTGTAAAAAAACCAGCAAGACAGCGGCAGAAAACAAAACGACTTGTTTGCAATTGTTCATTGAATGACCTTTTCGTGGCACTGCTAGAAGGTGTTGAGTCCTATTTTAAGTTGATTCCAGACTGTAGAGATGGGACAAAAAATGTCCTGGTAAGTTAGATTAGAATCTCGAAGCCCTGAAATATCTGTCCATCGTAGCCCCGCTTAGATTGAGGTATTCTGACATAGGTAATTCACGCATGTTGGGAATTCACCAGATGGTCGTGTCTTGCACCGTCCTAGTGGTGTTTTTGATCAGTGATGGCTTGAGTTGGGCTGACCAAAATCGAGGCCTCGTGGATCTCCGGCTACCACCTGGTTTTGTGGCTGAGCATCTTGCCAGAGCTGAGCCTGAGCAAGGATCCTGGGCTTGTTTGACCTTTGACCATAAGGGAAGACTGTTACTGTCCGCCCAAAATGGGCCCCTCATGCGCGGCACGCTGTCCAAAAACAAGGCGAGTGCAATCAGCATAGAGCCACTTTCAATGCCGTTCTCTGGCGCTCAAGGGCTCTTAGATATTGACGGCGTGCTTTGGCTGAATGTGGCACAGATGCCAGACAATAATGGCGGACTTTGGCGTTTAGTAGATACGGATCAGGACGACTACTACGATGCCGCAACAAGAATGGTGCGTTGGGGTAACAACTCTGAACATGGTCCCCATGGTCTTGTTCTTGGTCCTGAGGGTTGGATCTGGGCGGTGAATGGAAATTACACCGGTGCACCTGGCGACTTGCTAGACACTTCGGCCTATCGAAATTACCAACACGACATGCTTGATCAGATTCCAGACCCTGGAGGCCATGCGGTAGGCATCAAGGAGCCAGCTGGTGTGATCTATAGAATTTCAAGCGATGGTCAGCAGGTAGAGATGATGGCCGGTGGTATGCGCAACCCTTACGATATTGCTTTTAATGATAAGGGTGATCTGTTTACCTATGACGCGGACATGGAGTGGGATTCGGGCACGCCTTGGTATCGAGCGCCACGAATCTTGCATGTTGTTTCGGGTGGCGAGTATGGATGGCGATCGGGGAGTGCAAAGTGGCCCGAGGACGCGTTGGATGTGGTTCCGCCGGTGGTCGAAACAGACGTTTCCTCTCCAACTGGAATTGCCTTTGGGTACGAAACAAACTTTCCTGAGCCGTGGCGATCAGCGCTCTTTGTTGGTGATTGGGCATACGGCCGTATCTTGGCTGTGGAGATGATCCAACACGGCGCTACTTATGCCGGTACGTGGCGAACCTTTATGACGGGAAGGCCCCTGAATGTGACCGACATGGCCGTGGGGCCCGATGGAGCCTTGTACCTTGTCACTGGAGGACGTGGCACGCGTAGCGATCTTTATCGTGTTTCCTACACAGGTGATTCAGATATTGGAGAGGTTGAGCTATTGGCCGATACCGATCTTTCAGCCACGGTTCAGCGTCGCCAATTGGAGCAGCTCCATCGTCAGGCTGATCCTGACCAATTGGATTTTATCTGGGCATCATTGGATCATTCTGATCGCGCTGTTCGCTATGCAGCTCGGGTAGCGCTCGAGCGACTGGATCCGACCTTATGGGTTGCCAAAATGAATGACGATGTGTCTATTGATCGTCGCCTCTCTTCGCTACTCGCACTGGTGCGCATCGGTGAGCATCAGCGAGATCTTGAAATCGTGCTTTCCCAATTGGCTCAGCTTTCGAATGGGCAACTTACCACGCATCAGCGAATGGGTCTCTACCGTACTCTTCAGGTCTTACTGAGTCGCTGGCCAGTCGAATCTGACCGTAATCGAAAATTGATTTTGTCAATGATTGATGATTCATACGAAAGCAGCGACACACGGGTCGTGTTCTTAGCCCTGGACATTGGTGTCACACTTGAAGATGAAAAAGTGGTTGGACAGCTGCTGCGATTGCTTGATCGGTCAGTGTCGCAAGAGGACCAGATTCATGCAGCAACTATGTTACGCCGCGTACACCAAGGCTGGGCGGAAGAGCAGCGTGTGCTCTATTTCGAATGGCTTTCAAAAGCCCGCGCTTACTATGGCGGGAGGAGTTTTGATGGATTCCTGGATGTGATTGAAAGAGAGGCGCGGGCTGATTTGACCGAAGATGAACGAGTCAGTCTCGAGAGCGCGATTGATCCATCGATG
>CALCOW010000482.1 GCA_937899935.1 uncultured Phycisphaerae bacterium | reverse complement strand
CTGGTGCTATTTTGATCCCCTTGGCCCAAAGGCGAATCCCTATCCAGCAAGCGAGACATACCCGTGGCCGGAAGATGTATGGGGGTCAGCGTCACTACTTGCCGCTGCGTGTGAACCATGCTGGTGTGATGCCCATCATTTTCGCGAGTAGTCTGTTGATCTTCCCATCAGCTTTCTTCGGTTACTTGAGTAGTTCTGCCGCCGCCGCACCGAATCCTGGTTGGTGGGCCGCGACCACTGCTTTTCTGACTACGAACTTCCAGCCTGGGGAGTATCCGTACATCATTTTCGAGATTGCGATGATCTACTTCTTTAGTTATTTCTGGACCACAGTGGTCTTCTCGCCGGAAGATATGGCAAGGCAACTAAAGGAAAATGGCAGCTTCATTCCAGGTTTGAGGCCTGGGCCAAGAACAGCTGAATATTTAGAAACGGTGGTCGAACGAGTGACCTATGTTGGCGCCGGATTCCTGGCCGTCATCGCGGTGATCCCCTCAATTGTTAATAAGCAAATGCAAGTTCCATTCATGGTTTCGAGCTTCCTCGGAGGAACGGGCCTATTAATTGTCGTAAGTGTTGGTCTAGACCTTCTCCAGCGAGTCGAAGCCAATCTCATGATGCGTAACTATGGAGGATTCCTTGGTGGATCCGATTCTGCAAGGCCGACCCGCGCTACGCGCCGGTCGTAGTCATCGATGTAACTAAGTGTTCAGCTGGAATTTGAGTAAAGACCCAATGGCGAAAGAGGAAAAGATCACACTCGAAGCAGAAGTAACGGAAGCGTTGCCAGATGCGAAGTTCAAGGTGAAGCTAGAGAATGATCAGGAAATTCTCGCCTACATAAGTGGGAAGATGCGCAAGTTTTATATCCGTATTCTTCCAGGAGACAAAGTGACGGTTGAAATGAGTCCGTATGACATGACCAAAGGTAGGATCACCTACCGTCACTAGGATGAGTGGCCGTGCGAACCGGTCAGGAGTAGCAGAACGATGAAGGTAAAAAGTAGTATCAAAAGACGGACGAAAGATTGTCAGATCGTGATACGTAAGGGCAAACGTTTCGTTATCAATAAAAAGAACCCAAGGCTAAAGCAGCGACAGGGATAACTTGTGCTCGTCTCTCGGGCGAGTAACTCGGAGCATTCAAATGCCACGTATTGCAGGTGTTGACATTCCAGAGAAGAAGAAGGTCCGGTACGCTCTTCGTTACATTTACGGAATCGGCCCCCGTTATTCAGACGTCATCCTGTCTGAAGCTGGTGTTGATCCTGAAAAAAAGGCGAGTGAGCTGACTGACCAAGAAGTCTCTCAGATTTCCAGCGTGATCGACGGTGGGTATCTGGTTGAAGGCGCTCTTCGGCGTCAGGTACAGCAACATATTCAACGCCTCAGAGATATACGGGCGTATCGTGGTGATCGACATCGAAGAGGATTGCCCGTTCGAGGTCAACGGACGAGGTGTAATGCTCGTACCCGTAAGGGACGTAAGAAGACAGTTGCCGGTAAGAAGGGTGTCAAGGCCCACTAATCTGCTGGTGTATGGTGATTCGTGAGGCACCTGCCGTTTGGTTGTGAAACTTTCGGAGAAGGTGCCGCTGACAGCGACGAGGTAATAAATCATGGCTAAGAAAAAGAAAGTACGAAGGAATGTAGCGAAGGGCATCGCCCATATCTATGCATCCTTTAATAACACCATCATTACGCTGACCGATGTCAATGGTGAGACACTCTGTTGGGAATCAGCAGGGACGGTTGGATTCAAAGGCGCTCGAAAGGCAACGCCATTTGCGGCGTCTCGAGCAGCCGAACGAATAGTTCAGAAGGCAAAGCGTATGGGTATGCGCGATGTTGAAGTTCGTGTGAAAGGCCCAGGCTCAGGCCGTGAATCAGCTATTGGTGCTTTGCAAAACAATGGACTGAACATCACCGCTGTAGAAGATCACACGCCGATTCCTCATAATGGATGTCGGCCTCGTAAACGAAGGCGCGTATAAAGCGCAAAGGGTTGAATACCTGTTCGATTGAAAAGATGGGTGCCATGCTGTTTAGCAGGGCTTGGCTGACTCCGATAATCAATCGAAATCACGACTAGTGGACACTGCTAAATTGGAGTTTGAGTAATGCACGTTCGATGGCGCGGATTAGAATTGCCTGCAGTTGTCCAGCTGGACAGTGGTACGGCGACAGACACATTTGGTCGATTTGTAGCTGAACCTTTTGAAAGAGGATTGGGCACTACGGTAGGTAATAGCCTGCGCCGGATACTCATCTCAAGTATCGAAGGAGCAGCGATAGTTAAGTGTCGTATTGCAGGTGTCGAGCATGAGTTCTCCACGATGCCTGGCGTACTGGAAGACATCACGGACATCATTCTGAATATCAAAGGCCTGATTGTGAGTCTTGACTCAGATGAACCCAAGACGATGCGTTTGGCCGCCAGCGGCCCAGGTGATGTAACAGCAGATTTGATCGAAGCAGATACCGCTGTAACGATTCATAACCCTGATCACAAAATTGTCACGCTTACCGAGGCGGTTGACTTTGAGATGGAACTGACTGCTACGAAAGGTCGTGGTTACCAGCCAGCATCGGAATTACAGCAATCGAATGAAGATCAGGTGATTGGAGAAATCTCAATCGATGCAGTCTTCTCGCCTGTCCAGCGAGTTCGATTCCGTGTGGAAAATACGCGTGTTGGACAGAAAACGAATTATGACAAGCTTGTCATCGATGTTTGGACTGACGGCACTATCTTGCCAGAGATGGCATTGGTTGAAGCTTCGAAGATTATGCGTAAGCATCTGAATCCGTTTGTGCAATACTTCGAGTTGGGTAACGAACGCGTTTCGGCTGAAGCAAGTGCTGCTGCTACAGTAGATGATGAGTTGATTCGCAAACTGGATATGTCGGTTGCAGATCTTGAGCTCACGGTGCGAGCACGAAATTGTTTGGATTCTGGAGAGATCGCCACCGTCGCACAGCTTGTGCAGCGATCTGAGCCGGAGCTCTTAGGCTTGAGAAGTTTTGGTCGAACATCGCTGCGTGAGGTCAAGCGCAAGCTAACGGAATTGGGACTCACACTGGGGATGAAGTTGCCTGAGGGCTATCAGGCCGATCCATTACCCCCGTTGACGCCACTCTCAGCCGAACTCATAGGTCAGATGGATCTTGATTCTGATGATGATGATGATGATGATTTTGATGACATGAGTGAAGAAGCGGTCGACTTCAGTGAAGGCGCTCCAAGCCAGATGCCTGCCAGTATTGAACCGACAACACCCGCATTTACTTCAGATCAGGCCATACTGGAAGACCTGGAAGAATCTATTGGCAACATGCCTAAGGAAACAGAGCCCGAGATCCCTGAGGATCCATTTACAACGGGATCATAATGAGCCGCGGAGCCCAGATGGGTGAAAGTGGTAAGAGGACAGACTGACATGCGTCATCGAATTGGTGGAAAACAACTCTGTCGTGACGGCGATCACAGGCGTGCGATGCTGCGCAACCTTGCAGCAGGTCTCTTTGAACATGGGCAGATCGAGACAACACTGCCCAAAGCGAAAGCCGTTCAGCCGTTTGTGGAGAAGATTATCACGATTGCGAAGCGTAACAATCTGCATGCAAGAAGGCAGATCGAAGCTCGAATCAATGATCGTAAGATCTTTGCTTGGCTGAAAGACTCGAGTATGAGTGAATCGAAGAAGCGTAATTCGTTCTTTGATCTTCCAGATGAGTCAGCCATTGAACTTAATCGTTACGGTGAAGTACGAAAAGCTCCGCGACTGGTTGAGCACATTATTAAGACGGTTGCTCCATTATATTCTGATCGTGATGGTGGCTACACCCGTATTATCAAGCTCGGTAAGAATCGGCTTGGTGATGGGACTGATCTTGTGCTTCTTCAATTAGTTGGCCAAGAAGATGGTCCACAACTTGGAAGTGGTACGCCAAGACGTAGAGAAATAGGTAATCGTAGAGCCGCATTTGCAGCCCGTTTGCGAAAGAGCTTTGCCGGCGATGACGCTGCGAGCGAGCCTAGTGAAGAAGTGGCTGCAACTGCAACTGAAGAACCATCCAATGAACAGGCCGCGGTTGATGCAACTGAAGTAGCGGTTCCAGAGGCAACTGGTGACGATGAGTCAAAGGCGGATTCACAAGAGGCTGCGGCCGAAGCGCCGACAGATGATTCAGCAGGTGAATCTGGCGAAGCGAAGTCTGAGTAAACGATTGTTTCAGTTCTTTTGATCGAGGCGTCCAGGCACAACAGACCTCTTTGTGGCAATGGCGACCATGCTCCAACAGTTGGAAGATCTTGAAAGCAGCGCTTTGGAAGAGCTAAGTGCCGTTGCTGATGATTCAGCTTTGGAAGCTTGGCGAATTTCATATCTTGGTACGAAGGGAAAGCTGCGGCAAGTAATGCCACTCCTTAAAGATGTAGATGCAGCTGAAAAACCGGCCGTAGGGAAACGTCTCAATGAGGTAAAGCAAGCTCTTGAGTCTGCTTTCGAGAAGACTAAGGCAGGTCTTCGTGGTGTCAGTGATGAGGAAAAGATCACAGTCGATTTGACGGAGCCTGGTATTCAAATGGGTGCTGGGCGTCGTCACGTGCTCAGCCGCACTATTGATGAGGTCACGGAAGTTTTTGCACGGATGGGCTTTACGGCTGTGACGGGGCCAGAAGTTGAAGATGACTGGCATAACTTTACGGCATTAAACATGCCTGAAGATCATCCGGCGCGAGATCCGATCGATAATTACTATGTTGAAGGTGGACTGATGCTTCGCTCTCAGACTTCAACAGTCCAGATTCGTACTATGGAGAAGACTGAGCCACCTATAAAGGTGACGGCTGTTGGTCGGGTCTATCGGCCAGATACGCATGATGCGACGCACTTCAGTATGTTCCATCAGATTGAAGGATTAGCAGTCGATAGACATTTAACCTTGGTTGATCTCAAGACGGTTCTTTTTGAGTTTGCCAAATCTTACTTTGGTGCCGAAGCTGAAATCCGTATGCGACCTGGCTTCTTTCCATTTACCGAGCCCTCTGCCGAAGTTGATATGAAAATGAAGATTAAAGATCAATGGCAATGGTGCGAAATGGGTGGGTGCGGGATGGTGAACCCAAACGTGTTGCGTTCGGTGGGGTACGATCCTGATCAGTGGATGGGTTATGCCTTTGGCCTTGGTATTGAGCGTATCGCTATGCGGAAGTACGGTATCTCTGACATCCGCTGGCTCTATGAGAACGATGCTCGCTTCTTGCGACAGTTTTGAAACTTTGGCTAAGCGTCAAGGAGTTATTCCGTCATGACGAATCATCCAGGAAATCAGCAGTTTGCGATGTCTGATGCGGTTCCCGCTGAGCCCCATAGCATGACCTCCTGGCCGACGGTCATCGGAGTCATTGGAATCGTCTTGGCAGCGCTTACTATTTTGGGTTCTATTTGTGTGTTTGCCTTTGCGAGTAATCTCTTAGCGGGTTTAATAAGCGAAGAACAGCAGGCAAATATGCCACCGACACTCTTCTCGACAGAGTCAGTCGTGAGTTCAATTATTGGTTTTATCATTGCTCTTTGGCTGCTCTTTGGCTCAATCGGTCTTATTCAACGTCGTGGTTCAAGTAGAGGCATCCTCAATGGATGGGCGATTGTCGCCATCATTTGGACATTGATATCAACGACCTGGGTGTTGATTGATTTAAATCAAGCAAGCGAACAGACCAATGAAGCAGTTGCGGATGATCCATCCATGTCTGAAAGTGAGCGGCAGCAGCAGAAAATAATGGAGTCTGTTAATAGAATCACTGCTCAAACAAGCCCGATTTGTGGAGGCATCTTTCAGTTGGCCTGGCCCATTATCGTACTCTGTTTTATCAACGGCTCGCGTCGTAAGCAGGAGATGGCTGCTTGGTCAAATGTTGGAGACCAGCAAAAATTCAGCATATGACGAAAATCAGTCAACCTCTCTTGGCCGAATTGCAGTGGCGCGGACTTGTACACCAAACCACCGCTGATGATGTGCTTCCAGAATTTCTTTCAAAATCTGGCCGTGTTGCTTACTGCGGGTTTGATCCGACCTCAGACAGTCTTACGATTGGCAATCTTGTTCCAATCATGATGCTAGGGCATATGCAGCGTTGTGGACATAAACCAATTGCATTGATGGGTGGTGGTACTGGGCTGATTGGGGATCCATCAGGTAAAGATAGCGAAAGGCAGCTTCAGACACTGGAACAAGTTGGAGCAAATGTTGATGCGTGTAGCAAGATTTTTGAGCGCGTGCTTGAGTTTGATTCCTCCCATCCCAATCCGGCAATGTTAGTGAACAATGCTGATTGGCTGGGTTCATTAGGCTATCTTGAGGTGCTTCGTGATGTTGGGAAGCATTTTTCTGTGAATGCCATGATTCAGAAGGACTCTGTACGAGAGCGTTTGCACAATCGAGAGCAAGGCATCTCCTATACGGAGTTTTCTTATATGTTGCTCCAAGCCTATGACTTCCTTCATTTGCGCCGAGAGCACAACTGCACGATTCAGATAGCAGGTTCAGATCAATTTGGGAACATTGTTTGTGGAATTGATTTGATTCGCCGAGATATGATCGATCAGGGTGACGAAGTGCCTCGCGGATACGGCATTACGGCGCCATTGGTTACGAAAGCAGACGGGACTAAATTTGGCAAGACTGAGTCTGGCGCCATTTGGCTGACAGCAGATCGCACCAGTCCGTATGCGTTTCATCAATTCTGGCTTAATACGTCCGACTCAGATGTTGGCCGTTACCTGCGTTTCTTCACTTTTCTAGGGAAAGAAGAAATCGAGTCGATTGAGCAGTTGCATCAACAGGAGCCTCAGAAGCGAGAAGCTCAGCGGGCGCTTGCTGCTGAGGCAACTCGCTTGCTTCATGGACAACAAGAACTCGAACGTGCTGAAGCAGCTGGTCAAGCATTGTTTAGTGGCGAGGTAAGCTCGCTTGATAGGCAAGCTCTAGAGGAAGTTTTTTCAGATGTACCTCATAGCTCGCACGCGAAAACCATGTTGGAAGGTGATGGGTTACTCATAGTTGACCTTCTGGCTGAAACTTCATTAGCCCAGTCAAAGCGTGAGGCTCGAACATTCTTGAGCCAAGGTGCCGTATCAGTCAATGGCAGCAAAGTGACCGGTGATGATGTCGTTGAGGCACGCCTCAAACAGAGTGATCTTCTTCACGGTAGAACGATTTTGTTGCGCCGGGGCAAGAAGGCATGGCACGCAACACATTGGGCGTGAGCGACATATCGTAAGATTATGGTGTCGTTGTCGTAGCTGGGACGAGTGGTGTATCACGACGTTCAATAGACACTTGTACCTCAGGCATTTCTTTGCTGCCGTCAACGCTGGCTTGGACAGGAATGCCTGTGCCATCTGGCAGAATTGCTTCAAAGTAAGAAATCTTCTTCGAAGCAATTTGCTGTTCCTTCTCATTAGCGCTCAGATAAATGACCGCGAAAACCTTGACTTCCTTGGTCGCAATCTGTGAGATGAGATCAGCGTCTGCAATGATATTGACATTATTAAGAACACCAGGTGTTAGACGAATGTCATATTGCCCAAAATCTTGCGGGGGGCCAGCAACTTGAATTCGAACACGATCTAGCAAATGTTCATAGGTCTGGCTTACTAACTTAAATGAAACTTCAACAATTGATGGTTTTACAGTGACATCAGGATTCGCGCCCAGTCCTTCTGGAAGTCTCAGTGGAACATCGATTGTGTGCAGTACTCCAGGTTCAAGATCTTTTATATCATCACGATTGACAAAAGCTTCTACAGATATGTTATCTGCCAGTGTTGGCCGCAGCGACTGAGGCATTGATATTTCAATGTTTGGAGGCGTTACCTTAACTTCGGTCGTTTGTGCGCCTACAAATTTCGGTTTGACAATAGCCAGTGACTGAATAATTTCATCAATATCAATGGTCAGTGTCGGCGGATCGAC
>CALCOW010000481.1 GCA_937899935.1 uncultured Phycisphaerae bacterium | reverse complement strand
GCGCTCGGCAGCGTAGGGTCGACGGCGTTGAATTTTGATACAAGCATTCCAGGCACTGCTAGCGGAACAATCACCATTACACCGCTAGGTGATGAGGTCCAAGGAAGCGCCTTGGTCCAAGAAGTTTCAACCAATGTGCTGCGAACCGCTACCCCATCGTTGACTACAGGCACCCAAGCCACAACACGCACTGTTGATGTGCCTCTTGAAGTTGACACAGGCATTCATGAGGTCCATATCGATGTCTTCAATCTTGGTTATGACAGCCAGCAAGCGTTGCTCGATATTGATTCGGTGACAGGCATGACGAGTCCTGTTTCACTGCTCAGCGCCCCATCGACCCAAATCGCAGGATCGCCTGGCACCGTTGTCTTTGAGATCGACTCAGCTCTGCTGCCCGCCAGTGGTACCCAGGACGTGGAGATTTTGATCGCGACCAGCGATGAAGATTTGCCAGGCGCTTCGGCAACGAACTTGACCGTGACCCTCGAAATACGTGATGAAGATTCGGTGCCATGTACCGCTGACTTCCTTCCTCCAGGCGGCGACGGTGTAGTCAACGTCTTTGATTTTTCAGGGTTTTTGGTCGCCTTCGGATCTGACGACCCGATTTATGACATTGCACCGCCAGGCGGCGATGGAACGGTCAATGTCCTAGATTTCTCCGAGTTTTTGGTTCAATATGGGCCCTGCCCTTAACCAGGTTGCACCGTGGCACCGCGATCCGCCCTGGCCTTGTGAGCCCCGCAGACATCCATATGGAGTAGGAATATCCGCCTTTTTCTACTACTCAGCGAGCCCAGATTCCCGTAAAGTGTTACTGGAGAGATGACTTGCAGAGGGTCAACGGACTTCTTCTGCGTTGGAGAGATTGCCCACTTGGGCTAGAGAGAGGGAGGATTAGCTGTCGCTCTTGGCAGAGAGATCTGTCATAGCAACCAGAGAGCCCTTCTTAACGAGAATTTCCGCTATTTCTTGCTGTTGCAGAACATGAATCTGCCAGTCTAAGAACGTCGTGATTCAACCGATTGAAATTGACGAGAGAAACGCCCATTATCACCGCCTGATCATGAGAGGCGAACTGGAGAGAAAGAGGAATCAAATTATGTTCAACAAAGTTCGAGGCCAGAGGAGCATCGTTCATCTCTGTTTAACATCAGCAACCGCTGTCACCCTGTGTGTCATGTTAGGCGCGGCAGATAAAAGCAACCGCGTTAACCAACGTGACAACGCCACAAGCTCCAGAAGCCTGGGGTCGCAACAAGCTCTTATCAACGAATTCCATGCCGATCCAGCAAATGATCTTTCTGGCGATGCCAACAATGATGGTGTGCGCAACTCAAGCCAAGATGAATTCATTGAACTTGCTAACACCAGCGGCGCCGACTTGGATGTCAGTGGATGGCTGATCAGTGATGCCGCACAAACCCGACATGAGTTTCCTGCCGGCTCGATCATTGCCGCCGATTGTGCAGCCGTCGTATTTGGTGGTGGTACGCCCACTGGACCATTCGGCAATTCACTCGTGCAGACGGCCAGCACCAACTCCCTAGGCCTGAACAATGGCGGCGACACCATTACCGTCACTGATGGAAGCGGAACCGTAATTACGACGGTGACTTATGGCTCAGAAGGTGGCCAAAATGCGTCGGTCACACTGGATCCAGACATTACAGGAACCACCTATGTGGTTCATACTGATGCAACCAATAGCGAAGGAAGTCTCTTCAGCCCGGGCCGACTGATCGATGGCCAACAATTCTCGGGTTGCGCTCCGCTCGGCCTCGATACCGATGGTGATGGCATTCCCGATGACACGGATAACTGCCCCAACATCTTCAATACAGATCAAGCTGACTGCGACGAAAATGGTACTGGTGACGTCTGTGATATTCAGGCCGACCCCAACCTTGACTGCGATAACAACGGCATTCTCGACAGCTGTGAGATTGCTGGCAACGATTGCAATAGCAATGGCACTCTTGATGTCTGTGACATCGCTGCTCTACCCAGCTTAGATGGTGATGCAAATGGCATTATCGACAGCTGCGAAGGTGTTTGGGTCATCAATGAACTGCTCGCCGATCCTGGCTCAGTCAATGATGCCAACAATGATGGTAATAACAGCTCGACCCAAGATGAATTCGTCGAGTTCGTAAACATCAGTGGCATTGATCAAGATATTTCTAACTACCAAATCAGCGATGGTTTTGGCATTCGCCATACCTTTGATGAGGGCACCATCGTTGCCGCGGATTGTGTCGTGGTTGTCTTTGGTGGCGGAACACCCGTTGGACAGTTCGGCGGCGCCACTGTGTTCATTGCTTCAACAGGCTCCTTGGGCCTCAATAATAGTGGTGATACGGTCACATTACTGGACGCCGGTGGTGCTGCGGTAGCGAGTTATACGTACGGCAGCGAGGGGAATGCAGACCAGTCCCTCACTCGTGATCCAGACATTACTGGTACTGAACCACTGGTCCAACACAGCTCAGCGAGTCTAAGCGGTGGTGCCACCCATTCTGCAGGCACACTGCAAGATGGCACTCCATTTTCCGGCTGCTCAGTTGAACAGGACAGCGATGGTGATGGCGTACCCGATGCGACTGACAACTGCCCCACCATTCCCAATTCAAACCAGGCCGACTGTGATCAAGACTCGGTCGGCGATGTTTGCCAAATTGATGCTGACCCACTCCTTGACTGTGATAACGACGGACAGCTTGATAGCTGCCAGTTGGCTGGCAATGACTGTAATAACAACAGCATTCTTGACAGCTGTGACTTTGCCAGTGGAGTGCTCACCGATGCCAATAGCAATGGCTTAGCAGATGAATGCGAAGTCACCCCACCAGAAAGCTTGCAACTCAATGAGCTACGTATCGATCAACCAGGCAGTGGAGATCCTCAGGAGTTCTTCGAGCTTCAAGCCGATGCCGGCACTTCGCTGACCGGTATCTCCCTTCTCGTCATCGGCGAAGGGACAAGCACGACCCTCAACGGAGTTGTTGAATGCGTGGTTCGACTTGATGGCCTCACGGTGCCCTCAGATGGCCTGATCCTGGTCACTGAAGATACGCATGCCAACGCCGGGATTGCCGACCTCGTGTTGTCTTCAATCGACAATGAGCTCAACTTTGAGAACTCTGACAATTTGACTTACTTGGTGGTTGCGAATCTAGTCACCAGCGTCGTACCGGGTTTCGATCTTGATGTTGATGAAGACAACACACTCGACAGCTTGATTGACTCAGATGGTGATGGCACGGCTGACATGGCCCCCTATACCGATGTGGTTGACTGTGTGTCGCTGGTTGAATCACCAAATGGTTCAGATCCACCTGGTGATTTTTACTACTGCGGCGTCGTCGTAGGACCAGATGGTGATTTCATGCCAAGTCACGCCTATCGTTGTTCTGACACTGGAAATTGGGAAATTGGACTCTTTGACATCGATGACCCAACCAGCCTCGATAGCGCCGGCAGCGTGAATCCTGAGTGCGATGGCGGCTCAAACGATTGCCCAGGAGATTTCACTGGCGATGGCCTGGTCAATATCACTGACTTCAGTGGTTTTCTTGTGGCCTTTGGTTCCACGGATCCCGCCACTCTTGCCATCTTCGACGTTGATGAATCAGGCGCCGTGGATGTCGGTGACTTCTCAGTGTTCTTGGTTAATTACGGCAACGACTGCAGCGGAGGCTAAGTCGTAGAGAAAAGAAGAAAATGACTCTTCCAAGGAATTTGCATCCTTGGGAGAGTCGTTTCATTCATGGAGTGGATTCATGCGCCTTGTGAAGCGAAGCGTTCGTTTGAAGTCAGTTGCTGCCATGTTGGCGGCTTTGGGTTGTGTCTTAGCCACGAAGGCGACCTCTCACAGGGCTCATGCAGAGACCGGTTTCGTTCCCGTGAAAAACAGCGTCGCAAGCATTGATGACCTGAAACACGTGCCCGATACAGATAATCCATTCCGCCAGAGCCCACCGCAGCGTTCCCAAGCCAACATCTCATTCCGTTCGATGGGTTCCTGCAGTGACTTCACCTACACAGAGAGCACCGATTCGATCACCATCGATGATGGAAATTCCGTGCTCTGCTACAACGGACTCGGCGCTTTTCAGCATTGGTTTGGCCGTCAGCATGATCTTTCAGTAGGTGACGCAGCGGGACAAGCAACGCTCCTTGAGTGCGTCACAGTCGGAGCCGAATTTAACAACCAGGACATTACACTCACCATTAACGCCTACGTTGATGATGATGGCCTTCAGATCCCAGATACTGAGAATATGACGCTGGTTGGCAGTACCGATCTGACGTTCCTGCTCGCCGACGGCTTCCCTCAGTTGAATACAGCCACTTTTGATTCACCGGTAAGCCTCCCCCCAGACACCAACCTCTTCATTGAGATCATTGTTCCCGAACAGCGAAGCCCCGATACGACTCCTGGTTTTTTTACCATTGGGAGCAACGATGCTGGACAGTCGAGCCCCTCTTGGATACGTACCGAAGCGAGCCAATGCGGACTGACCAACTGGGTCAGTACCGATGACATCAATGCTCCATCACCAATGCATATCGTGGAATCTATTGGTGTCTCCATCAACAACAACTTTGATCCATGTGATCTACCAATCCCTGAAGAATGTAGCGCCGACACCACATCAATCGATCAGGGTCCACCGGATGGAGTCGTCAGTGTTCCCGATTTCAGCCTGCTCTTGGTTGAGTTTGGCTCCACAGGCGATGGCAGCTTCCGCCCTTTGTCTGACATAGCCCCACCACCCAATGGTGATTGCCAGGTTGATATACAGGACTTCAGCGCTTTGCTGATCCAGTGGGGAGACGTCTGTGAACCTGAGATCACTGGCGCCTGTTGCTACACCCCTGTTGGACAAACCGAGAGAAGCTGTCAAGTTGTTTCAGAAACACAATGCACAACATCTCTGTCGGGAACGTACCTGGGTGACGACACCACCTGTGACAGCGACCCCTGCATTGAAGCTATCGAGCAGGCATGGCTCAATGAACTCCACTACGACAATGCTGGTGCAGATACGGGTGAATTCCTAGAAATCTATGCTTCCAGCGGACTTGATCCGGCTTCTGTGCAAGTCTATCTCTACAACGGTAACGGCGGCATCATCTATGAAGGACCCTGGTCACTCTCGAGTGATTTCGTGACCGGTGACAGTGTTGGTCCTGGAACCCTCTATTACCGTAACCAAACAGGTATTCAAAACGGCAGCCCAGATGGCATCCTGATCTTGATTGATGGTGATGTCGCACAGTTTCTGAGTTATGAGGGCAGCTTCACCGCCACTGATGGCCCAGCCGTTGGCCTCAACAGCACTGCTATTCCAATCGCAGAGCCCGGAGCATCAGCTCCGGGGTCATCAATCGGGCTCACAGGAGCAGGCAGCACCTATGAAGACTTCTCATGGACAAGTTTCCCGACGGACTCTTCTGGATCAGCCAATGACGGCCAAAATATAAGCCCTTAGAGGTCACAACTGGGTTTTTGTCTATCTGGCCCCTCAATCGCCAACAAATAGCTCGCTTGGACAGCTCTCGCTGCTAAATCGAGGCAAGCAAGCTATTTTCCGCTTGTTCTGAGTTATCCGGCCAGATCTTGCCTTCAAATGTGGGCTATGGACCTCAAAATGGGGTTCTTACCCTCATATTGAGTTGCACGCTACGACTCATAAATCCGAGCAGAAGGTCGCTCTTGTACTTCTTCCATGTAAATTTGTGGATAATTCTGATGGATATCATCATTTAGATCAATATTTGTGTTTTCTTTCCCTGGCCGAAGGCCTTCACAGCGGTCATACTGAGGGTACGCAGAATCGTCCTAAATTACCTACCTCTTTTCTCTTGCAAGGTAGGCCCTGATAGGAAGATAATGCGACTAGTGAGTGGGTGGGGGCCAGCGGCCCTAGCAGCAAGAGAAGTGCTAAGGTCCGTAGGGCCATTTACTACACCGCGCGAAGCGATGTGTTCTTGGCAAAGGTCTGAATAATAATGCCGTTGTTGGCAGTATGAATCAGATGGCTCGGAGAGGAGAGATTGCAACCAGGTCATATCACCCAACTGGTTGCAGGGAGAGATAACCGAAAGCAAACACTTGCTTTCACAACTGTGTTGGGAAGAGGAAGAAGACACTTTCCACTCAGAGAAATTTGGCGTTGATGCCGCTCAATGCTCGTTGCTTGAGACGGCTTACTTAACGGATTGATCACATATCGGTACTTCATCCGCTTAGTTGAATTATTTGAAGAGAAGAAGGAGGCTGGAAAGCCATGAGAAATAAGACAGTGACTCTTGTTGCACCAGGAGTCTGTACATTTGCGATGGTCCTTGGCACATCAATTGCCAGTGAGCATCTTGTAGACATGGCGGGCTTAGAGTCCTGCGATGGACCTGGCGCGACATGTAACAGCGTCATCGAAGATGATCTTGGAATTAACTCGCTGGTAACCCATGCCAAGTTCGAGAATGTAGTGATTTGTACGGTCGGCACTAGTTGGTGTAACGAAGCCGTAGTAAGGTTTGGCCGAACAGACGAAGTGGGCAGCCTTGAATTCACGTTCTGGGATGGCGTTTGGTTTAACGACACGAATCCCGGCGAAGGCATTGGCTTGCAAGCACAATGCGATGAAGACGGCGACGGCGACCCAAGCAATGACAATGGTCCAACCGATGCATTCGACAGCGGTGGCTACGTTGACATCGTCCAAGATGCTGGCCTTGAAGCCATTCTTTTGGAAGACGGCCTACTGCGTATGGAATTCTACGAGAACTATGATGACGTAGCTGCTTCGGTTGACGCAGTCTTTGTCTCAGGCACACTCGGATTCTTGTATCAAGCCGAAGGCGAAGCCGCCCTTTGTGGCCCAAGCCTCAACCCGCTTTGCACCATGGACCAAGCTGGTACCGGCGAATACTCTGAAGATCCAGATGGCGTCCCCGAGAGTGGCGACGAAATCTTCATCGCTGACATTGGCGATGGATCCGTTGACGTACAAGATTTTTCTGCGCTTCTCGTTTCATTCGGATCCACCAGTGATCCTGATGCTGGCGAAGCTCGACCTAAGATGGACGGCGCTCCATGTGATGATCCAGATGATTCTGATGGAACCTTCGATTGCTACGGCGACTGCGAAGTAAACGTATCAGACTTCTCTGCACTACTCGTTCAGTTTGGTAACAGTGGTAGTGATTGTGGTGATCTAGGCTGGTGCCTCTACACCGATGGACAGTGCCAAGAGCAAACACTTGCTGAATGCTATGCTGAATCACAACCCAATGACGCGAACATCTCGCTGTTCTGGGCAAATGGAGCTGACGTCACTGACGTAGATGCCAACGGCGTCATCGACTGTGACGATGCATTCCCAGCAGCCGCTTGCTGTGATAGCTCAACTGGCACATGCGCTGACGTCAACATCGCTGGCTGCCAGACCGGTGAATTCACTGCCGGCTCACTTTGTGCAGACGTCGCTTGTAACCTCATTCCTAATGACAACTGCAGTGGCGATCTTTCTGCGTTTGAATTGACACTCGGTAGCACAACCGCATATGACACGACTGGCGCTAATACTGACGGCCCAGCTAATGAGAGCTGTGAGTTCGATGGCCAGGTCTATCATGATGTTTGGTTTACAGTCCAGGCAGCAAACCCAGGTGGCATTCGCATGACCACATGCGCGACACCAGGTACGAGCCTTTATGACACCGACATCCACGCATACGTATTTGCTAGTCAAAGTGAGCTTTTAGCTCGTGACTGTGAAAACCTGGAACTCGCTGGATGTAATGATGACAGCCCCGGCTGTGACGATGGCGTCACTGCAGGCGCAGGTTTCCACTCCGACCTCACGGTTGGCGTAGAGGCTGGCGAATGGGTTCTTGTCCGTGTTGGTGGTTGGGGTGATGTGGGGGGGGAGAACGGCCGCGCTTCCAAGGAAATAGCAGCGAGACTG
>CALCOW010000480.1 GCA_937899935.1 uncultured Phycisphaerae bacterium | reverse complement strand
TTATGAAGAAGCTGGCGCCATTCGCGATGTCGTACAAAATCACATGATGCAGGTGCTTGGACTCCTCACCATGTCAGCTCCTGTGAGCGGTCATCATGAAGCCCTCCGTGATGAGAAAGTAAAGATATTCAACTCAATAAAACCACTTGAGGCTGAACATGTCGTACGAGGTCAATTTGATGGCTATCACGATGAAGAAGGAGTCGCTAAAGACTCTCGGGTTGAGACCTTTGTTGCCTTGAAGCTTGAAATTGATTCCTGGCGATGGGCCGGTGTACCCGTCTTTATTCGCGCAGGCAAATCGATGCCCGTGACCGCCACTGAAGTCTACGTTGAATTCAAACGATCGCCTCAAAATGTATTTAAGTCCATGGCATCAAATCCACGGAACGCTGTTCGATTCGGCATTAGTCCAAATATTGAAATTGGTATTAGTGCAAATGCCAAAAAGCCTGGCGAAGATATGGCTGGCGAGAATGTAGAGTTGCTGGTCTGTGATCATCATGATGATGAGATGACTCCATATGAGCGTTTGCTCGGCGATGCACTCGCAGGCGATGCCACGCTCTTTGCTCGAGAAGATGAGGTTGAGTCAGCTTGGGCGATTGTTGATCCAATCCTAGGTGACGTCGTGCCTGTGCATAGCTACAAGCCCGGCCAATGGGGTCCGAAGGAAGCAGAAAAGATCGTACATGGCTATGGCCCATGGCATGATCCAAAGGAAGCATCGTGACACCGCAGAGAATTTGGCTTATTCGACACGGTGAAACCGAGTGGAGCCTCTCTGGGCAACACACCGGCTCCACCGATATTGCTCTTACAGATGTCGGCGCTGAACGCGCTCGTCTGTTAAAGGGCCATATGGAAAACCATCAATTTAATGCTGTGTTTACAAGCCCACTCCAACGTGCACAAGAGACTTGCCGACTGGCTGGATATGGGGAACACGCACAGATCACTGATGATCTCTTAGAGTGGGATTATGGAAAGTACGAAGGCAAGACAACCGTAGAAATTCAAAAGTCCGTTCCTGGCTGGTCACTCTGGACACATCCATGTCCTGATGGCGAGACAGGTGAAGAGGTTGCAACCCGTGTACAACGAGTGATCGATAAGGCGGTAGAAATAGGCGGCGATGTTGCTTGTTTTGCCCATGGACATGTGTTGCGCGTCATGATTGCGACTTGGCTCGAAATGAAACCTCAAGCTGCAAAGTACTTTGCCTTAGGAACCGCTTCACTTACGATTCTCGGCCATGAACACGACTATCGTGTGCTACGCGTACTCAACGAACAGTGGCACCTCCCATGAATCGGACCACTCTGCACAAGGATCCGGCAATGCAAACAGAAATTCTTGAATCTCCAGATGCGGCGGCAGCCGCGGCGGCCGCTTTCATCGCGCAAAGTGCGAGGAAGGCCATCAATGAACGAGATTTGTTTGCTTTTGCTGTCAGTGGCGGACACTCCCCGTGGATTATGCTTCGAGAACTCGGCAACGAAGAATTGGACTGGTCGAAGATCCATGTCTTTCAAGTGGATGAACGAATTGCTCCACAAGGCGATGGCGATCGAAATCTCACCCATCTCCAAGAAAGCCTGCTCGCTACCGCACCAATAGACCCCCAACACATTCACGCAATGCCTGTCGAACAAGAAGATCTCGTTGATGCAACCAACTTGTACAGTGAGTTACTCGCTTCAGTGTGTGGCTCACCAATTGAGCTTGACCTGGTTCATCTGGGCCTGGGACCAGATGGGCATACTGCATCGTTAGTACCGAATGACTCTGTACTAGAGGTGCACGACAGAGATGTCGCGCTGACTGGCGGCACCTATCAAGGACGACGACGCATGACACTCACCTATCCATGCATCAATCGAGCCAGACAGATTATGTGGCTTGTGACAGGCGCCGCCAAACAGCCTGTATTCCCCAAGCTACAAGCAGGTGATTCATCAATTCCTGGCGGACGAGTTGAGCAAACACATGCCATGCTCTTTGCAGATCGTGATGCTACCGGCAACTAATGCTAACCAGACTCATTCAGTAGACCATTTAGTTTTTTGACCGCGCGTAAAATCTCGGCAACAGACCATGCCTGTGCTCGACAACCATGCGGATAATGTGGTGCATCTCCATCATAGATTTCTGCAATATGACCAATACAGTCGTCATCCATAGACGCAAGAAGTGGTTCAAGTCTTTGGAGAAGTTCCGGAGCGATGGCCTTTGGATCGGAAGCGGAAGCTAATCGTGCCATGATGTATGGACCCATCAGCCAAGGCCAGACGGTTCCATTGTGATACGCTTGATCTCGCTCACTCATCGAGCCTTCATAGCGAGGACAGTATCCATCACTCTTTGGCGCCAGCGTCCGAAGACCCATCGGTGTTAACAATAAAGATTCGACTTGTTCCAAAATCCGATGCTGTTGCGATTGTGTCAGCATGGTGTGAGGCAAACTACACGCAAATATCTGATTCGGACGAACACTCTTATCGGGAACAACATCCGCTCCATCGGGTACAAGGACATCAAAAAGGCAACCTCGCTGTTCATCCCAAAATGATGAGATAAACGAATCGGCCGTCACTGCTGCCTCATTCTTCAATGAAGTTGCTTCTGCTGAATCCTCTGTTAATGCTGCGACTGTTAGCAGACCTGAGTACCACAACGCGCTCAGTTCCACAGGCTTGCCTACACGCGGTGTTGCCGGCTTACCATCGCAGATAGCGTCCATCCAGGTCAGTGCTTTTCCAGAGGAGCCAGCATGTACTAATCCATCCGTATCCACACGAATTCCAAAGTGGGTTCCTCTGCGATACCAGTGCAAGATCTGCCGAGCCGTCTCTATATGACGGGCCATCTCATGTTCACGATCGGATTCTAATTCGCTTTGCGCAAGATGGCCTAGGGCCTGTATGTACCAAAGACTTGCATCGGCTGTGTTGTAGTGAGCCGATGGCTTTCGATCGTCAAACCTGTTGGGTATCAATCCTTCAAGTAAGGCACTGCCAAAGGTGGCAAGAACTTCGTGCGCTAATTTGCATGAACCACGACCAAGCAACAAACCAGGAAGACTGATCATTGCATCGCGCCCCCAGTCCGCAAACCAAGGATATCCCGCGATCACAGAGACCCCTTGTTCAGATCGCCCAGGCACTAAGCGGCGCACCACATAGGCCTCACTTGCTGCTTCTAAACGTTCTAGTGTTCTATCTGTGCTCGATTGAGCTGAGGAAGAGAGTTGCATTAATGGTGTAACTGGTCGAGCACTGGTCGCTCGGGCTACGAGTGTGACTGTTGGTTGCTCAGTAGTCAGTGAACAAGTCCCAAGAACTGGTGCCTCTAGTTGCTCTTGCCAGGCCTGCCCCCGCTGCTGATCTATTGAATAAGCAAAGTTCTGCCAACTTTGTCTGTCGACCTGCCAGCGACCAGTTGAGAGTTCGAGGGCCATGCTCGCATTGGCACTCGAAGCCCGCACGCTCAGTCCATCAACGGCGCAACTAATTGGTTCGCTGTCCTGATGACGTAAATCATGAAAATCACGAAATGAGAGGAGTGGTCGAATATCAAGGTCGACCTGTCCCCGTCCCATAAGCGTCCACTCTACCAATGCCGTAGGTTCACCTTGGGTCATTTGTAGTGAACGTTTAATTGATAGACCTCGACCAATGTCATAGGTCCAGTCAATTCTTCTTGAATTCACCTTTGTATCTATCAGTCGCGACAAACCATCTGGACTTTGCGAGAAGGATGCCCCGAACAAATGGGTTGCCAAGTCTTGACGCTGGCCATCAGTATGCAATGCAGCATCAACAACGCTGTGCAACAAATGCACCCGATTGACCGGAGGGTCAATCGCAGCGATCAGAAAGCCTTGGTAACGTGAGGTATGCGTGCCTGCCAGGGTACCCATTGCAAAACTACCAGCGCCGTTGGCCAGTAACCACGTCTTGTCAATTCGCTGATCTTGCGAGTGTTGCTGATTCACTTTCTCATCACCATCTATTTTGATCTGGAAGGTAAGAAGCATACCCGATACCCAAAAACCCAGACGGCATAATCCTTGCAAACCAACCTCACTCTTCACAGATACCTAGATAAGTGTGATGACACGACTTGGCTCGATGAATCAGAATCGTAATTTTTTGATATATGCTCTCGCTGCTTCGGCAGCAGAGTTGCCCATCGCTTGAATTGGGAGGCGCGGAGTTGACTCCATGCACCGCCATTATTTCATCTCACATCGCCGACGCCGTCGTTGGGCGTCGTGGCTCATCGGCACACTCGTTATCACAGGTTGCATCAGCCAAGTCACCGGTTCGCACAGTGACACTTCACCCCTTGGCATAGCGGGGTCTTTTGACGTTTTCGTGTTCTCGAATCACAACGCTAATAACACCGATATCACCGGCCGTGTTGCTGTTGGGGGTAATGCACAATACGCAAATGTTGGCATTGGCAGCTCACTCGAAAACTCAAACGGCATACGAGATGATCTCATCGTCAAAGGCAATCTGCTTTGGAACAATGGACAGAACTTCAATGGAAACTCGCAAATTGGAGGTGCCAAGACATGCCTTGGCGTCAACCATCCCAATGGCACTATATTGACTAATCCAACTATCGATTTTGATGCGGTTCAAGAGTCTTGCGAGCAACTTTCCAACTATTGGGCTGGGCTGACGCCAAATGGAACCGTAACAAAGCAATGGGGACAGATCATTCTTGAAGGATCTGACCAGGCGCTTAA
>CALCOW010000479.1 GCA_937899935.1 uncultured Phycisphaerae bacterium | reverse complement strand
ATATCACTGACCGCACCGCGCCTAAGACCGAGGCGTCCATCACACTGCATGATCCCACGCATCCGGATTTCAAGCGGGGCCGCATTGCTTTCAACACCGCCAAGGCCTCCACCACTGCCACTTTCTCCTGTGCCAGTTGCCATCCTGACGGCCACACCGATCAACTGCTTTGGGTGCTCGACACCCCGATCGTCACACGCGGCAACCAGATCATGCCTCGTTCAACCATGCCCATACGTGGCCTGCGCGACACCGCGCCCTTTCACTGGGACGGAATTCCTGGCGACCCATACGGCGGCATCAACAGCGCCAGCATCCGCCGCCACGTGAAGCCCAACAGCAGCGTTGACAAGCCCGAGTCGCAGACCCGCCACCTCATCGATGGCGGACTCGCCAGTACCATGGCACGGGTGGGTGATGAAACAAAGAATGACGAAGGCAAAGCCGGTTTGCTATCCAAGTCCGAGCGCGATGACATGGCGAAGTTCTTACTCAACGTCACCTACCCGCCCGCACAGCGCCGCGCATTTGATAACGAGTTATCCGAACGTGCACAGGAAGGCTTCGAGTTGTTTCATATCACTGGCGATGTCGGGGGAACACCTGGCGGAAACCTATGCGGCAATTGCCACAGAATGCCCTTCTGGGTGAGCACCAATACCCCGGGAACCGGCATGGACGCCCCCACTTGGCGTGGGGCCTACGACCGTTTTCTTATTCTCCCGCAAGGAAGGTTGAACATTATCGATTTCCCCTTCTATCGGAGAGTAGCCGAACAAGGAATTCCCGAGCGAAGTGTTTGGCAGTTCTCATGGGGTGGACGACGGGCCTTCGATCCCGTCTGGGAGATGGTACTGGAAGGGAGCACTGGTCATTCCGGTTCCTTTGCCCGCCAAGTAACTCTCAATGAATCGACGGTGGATGAGCCCCTGACCAATGACTTGCTCGAAGCCTTGGAAACATCCTGCTCGGAGGGTGGTGTTGTGCTGCAAGTCGAAGGTGTTTTCTTTAAGAACGATCAGGCAATTCCTGTTATGTTTCAGTTTGCTGATGGTTATAAGTCGGTTGAAGGAGAGCAATCCTACTCACGAGCCAAGTTGTTAGAGATGGCTGCAGAAGGCAATTTCATCGGCACTTTTACAGGACGCCATGGAGAAAACGCTGACTATGATCACCCGCAACCTGCACTCTGGACCCTTGGCCCAATCCATTCTCAGCGTGGGAAACAAAAATTTCCAGAGCTCGCCGGTGACAACAAAACCATGACTATCAGTGGACGACACGTCCGCGAAGGCGCCCAAATTTTAGTCGATGGCCATAAGGTCGAAGGCTCCATCAAAATAGGCGATAAAGACCGTCTGGAAATAACCCTCACGCAATTACCCCCAATTGGCATGCATTTTCTGCAGGTCCAAAATCAGGGCGGCTTGTTCAGTAACGACTTCATTTTCCATGTCACTGCCGATACTGACCTACAGGAGGCCCTGGGAACCGCCGTTCGGATAGGTGACCGTTCCGTCGTACTGGAGACGCTCGCTGCGGGTGCGAACCCAAATCGTCCAGTGGAAACTGGAAACACTGCCCTTAGCACAGCGGCATTCCATGGCCAATTAGATGTGATGCGACTGCTGCTCGAAAAAGGTGGCCAGGTCAATGCTGTTAACGAAGATGGAAATACCGCCCTGCATGTAGCTGCCTTCATGTGCCGTACAGAGATAGTGCAACTGCTCTTGTCAAAAGGTGCCAGTGTCACTCAACGCAACGGCCGTCGGGAAAGGGCTATTGATACAGTAAGCGGTGCTTGGTCCGAGGGTTTAGCTGGATTTTACCGCAGCCTGAATACCTCTGCCACAAACAAGGGAGATTTGGAGCAGATCCAAAAGCTGCGTCCACAGATCGCCAAACTGCTCCGCGAACACGCGGCTAAACAACGTCGCTAACCGAAAAGTCGCGTTTCATCATCTAAACCTAGAAAGCTGAGCTTCGAATGCCTCTTACAACTCGACTCGTTCTACTTTTTTTCCTCACACCGTTGACGCATTTCGCCGAGGCTGCCGAGGGAGATAAAAGCCACAGATCAGCTTACTTCAAGAATGGCGAGATTCATGTCAACGTCCTCGGTACACCCGAAGGCAAACCGCTCACGACCGGTCATTGGGACTTCAAGCCATCGTGGTCCAAAACGGGGGACAAACTCGTCTTCTTCCGGCGTGTCAAAAATCATCCTCAAGTCGGCATGTGGAAGACAGCGATCTGTATCATCAACGCCGATGGTACGGGGTTTCATCAGATTACGGATGCCAAGCACACCAACTTCAACCAGACTTGGACTCGTGACGGCACGAACACTCCCATCTGGAATAGAAAAAATCCCAATGGCGGCGGCTACCACGTCATGGCGGGAAAGATCGGAGGAAAACCTGGCGAGGAAATCGCTCTTACCGACCAGAGTAGACATACTTGGGCATACACCTGCATGACCGACGGGAGGATTCTGGTTAATCATTCCCACCCTGAGCAAGGCAGGGGTTATTACCTGATGACCCCCAAGCCCCATGGCAAATCGATCTTTAAGAAAATCGACTGTGACCTGGCCAAACGGGGGTATTTGGACCGACTCAGCTTGTCCGTTGACCAAACCAAAATTTGTTTTGAATTTCAAAAAGGATTCAAGCGACAGGTTCCCGGCCGAACATTGTACATTGCCGACTTTGACGCCAAGACCCGCACCATCAAAAACGCCAAGCCATTCGCAAACAAAGAGAGTAAGCCCGTCTGGTTCGCCTATCCGCGCTGGACTCGCGATCAATCCAGCATCATCTATCACACCGACCGGTC